>DPWC01000087.1 GCA_003529305.1 Actinomycetota bacterium | reverse complement strand
TTGAGGCTGCTGAAGCGGATTTGGCCGATGACGGATGACTGGAATGGGCAGAAACTCACCGCCAAGCACGCGGGTAAGCGGCTCCTCACCCCCATGGCGGGGGTCTTGGTGGTCATTGTCGCTACCAACATCGTGTTCGCTGTCGACTCAATTCCGGCAATCTTCGCCATCACTTCCGAGCCGTTCATTGTGATGGCCGCCAATGTCTTCGCACTGCTGGGCCTGCGCGCGCTCTACTTCTTGTTGGATGGACTGCTAGAGCGCTTCATCTACATCAAGCCCGCCCTTGCACTGGTTTTGGCATTTGTCGGTGTGAAGATACTGCTGCTGGATGCAGTGAAGATTCCCATCACCGTGTCATTGACCGTTGTACTGGTTCTGGTCGGCGGCGGCATCGTCTTGTCTCTGATCAAGACCCGCAACAAGGTCACTTCGTCAGAGTGACCGTGGTGCCCTTGCTGCGTTGCGTTCCACGGATCACAACACTTTTCAAAGTGCTGCTTCCGGCAGCAAAATTCAACAGCACAGACACCCGTTTCGGTCCTGCAGGGATCTCGACCGAGACCGGTGTCAAGATACGAGCCGATTCACCATTGGCCAATCTTCCTTGCTGCCAATCGGACGAAAAAAGAACGGCGGCAGACGCCTTATTGACCAGTTGAAGGCGAACAACACACGAAGAATCGGTTCCCAAAACCACACATCCGGAATCCGCTACGGTGATGGCCAATGATCCATCAACGAATTCCTGTCCTATTGACGCGGACTTACTGCAGCCACTCAGGCACAGAACAACGGCTAGGGCGGCAGCAACGTGTGCGAGTAGTCGCCTCGTCATGTCACCCTCCTCGTCACAGGCACCGCATCGTAGGGTTCTGGCTGAACGAGCAGGTCTCGCGGGTGTAGTTCAGTGGTAGAACATCAGCTTCCCAAGCTGACAGTGCGGGTTCGATTCCCGTCACCCGCTCCACACAAAACTAACCATGCAGGGGCTGCCCCTGCGCAACGGATGGAGTACGCCAATGCTCGTTGAAGACGAGATCATGCGGCTGCGCGAACGCGTCACCCTTCTCGAGCAGCAAATCGCCGCTCTCTTGGGCAATCCCGTCATTGCCACCCAAAGCGATGTGCCGCCGGCACCAGAAGTCCCGCTGTGGAAGCAACGCCTGGTGGCCGCCCTGCAGCAGAACAACGAAATGCAGGCAATCAAGGAATACCGCGATGCTCATGAGGGCGCCTCACTGAGCCAGGCCCGCGACGCTGTGAACCAGATACGAGCGGAGATCTAGACCTCCAGCCCCACGCTCTTTTCAATGCTGGCCTCGCGTCGTTTCCCGATGACATGGGCAATCACGAAGCCACTGACGGCGATGACGAAGAAGATCAGTCCGCCGTAAGTCAAGTACTCCTGCACTTTGCTTAGGGACTTGGCAAAAACAAATCCCAAGATCACACACCCGCCACCCCACAACAGACCACCGAGGGCGTTCCACGCGAGAAATCGCGGGTACGCCATGCGGCTCATTCCCGCAAGTCCAGGAACGAGCGCGCGCAGCAACGCAACGCTGCGCCCCAAGAAGACTGCTTTACCACCGTGATCGTCGAGGAACTTCTGCGCCACGGCCCACCGCTTCGCACCGACAAGTCGACCCACTCGTGAGACCTCAAGCCGCGGTCCCAGCACCTGACCGACGCGATAACCCACGGAATCGCCCGCGATGGCACACACCACCGCGACGATCACCATGAGTCGAAGATCAAGTACGCCCTCAGCAGCCAGAAACCCACCAGCCAAAAGAGCGGTTTCACCGGGCAAAACAAAACCCAACATGATCGCGGCCTCGGCGAATGCCAAGCCACCAAGAATCAGATACAGCCACGGGCCAACAGAGTCCGCCAGGGCGATCAGGCGGTCAAGAAGCACCTGACCAGTGTCGCAGAGATGGCAAAAACTGTGCGTGGCCGGTGGCGGTACCGCCTCCGGTCCGTCACGATGGAGGCCGCGAAAGCGTCATAATCGGGCTGCCCCGGAGGACCTCATGAGCACTGCTTCCGCTTCTTCAATACCCACCACTGTCCAGGGCGCTGTCATGGTCAGTGACTACGAGGCTGAGGTCGTCGCCTTCAAAGGCAAGGGGCCCCGGCGCATCGACCTACGACGAGCTGCGCCCTTCGGGTGGAAAGCCGCGGTGCTCCTTGGCGTTATCGCCTTGGTTGACCGGGCTGATCAAACAGTGCTAGCTGGCGCGCTGGATGCCATCGATAAAGAGTTTCAGATCAGCGAGTTCTTCAACGGTGTCATTCTGTCCGCACCTACCATCGCCGCTTTGATCCTCGTCGTCTTCGCCGGCCGGTGGGCAGACACCAAGAACCGGCGCAATCTTCTCGCCCTCACCATTGGCATCTGGGCTCTGCTGTCGTTCGGATCCGCTGCGGCTCCGACCTTCGCGATCCTTTTCATCATTCGCGTCCTTCTGGGTGTGGCGACCCCCATCACCATTCCGTCGTCCTCGTCACTGGCGGGCGACCTGTACACCACGACGGCGCGCACCAAGGCATTTACAGCACTGCGCGCTTTGGAGTTCTTTGGATTGCCCCTCGGTTTGGTCATCGGTGGCATCGTCTCTGATACCTACGGTTGGCGAGCCGCTTTCCTCGTGATGGGCATCCCGGCCTTGGTCGTGGCAGGACTCGTCCTGCTCATCATCCGCGAGCCCAAGCGAGGGTTGGCCGACGAGCTGTCCCGGATGGCAGAGGACTTGAGCATTGCGCAGGGACGAGCCAAGAAGAACAAGAAGGCCCGGAAGGAAATTCAGCCTGCCCCGCCATCACCAGTGACTCCGCCCCCGACAGCCATGGCGACTACTCCTATGGCAGCACAAGGTGGATCCACTGTCACTGGGCCAGCTACGCGCTCTGTCGTCGCGGGTACCCATAACCCTGGCTCGTTTGAAGTTGCTGATCCGGAAGCGATCAATGTTGAACACGCCATGGATACCCGCGAACAAATCGGGTTGCGGCAGCGCATTGTCGGCATCCTGAAGATCCGCTCGCTGCGCTACATCATTTTGGGACAGATGCTGCTCTTCTTGGGGTTCGCAGGATTGTTCTCCACAGTGACGATCTACCTGCAGCGTGTTGAAGAGCTTGACGCCAAAGCGGCTACCTCACTGACCGGACCAGTGGGCAGCGTCGGGCTGATTGCTGGCGCGATCATCGGTGCCATCATCGGTGACCGCGTGGCCAAGAAAAACAAGGCCGGTCGTGTCACCATCGGTGGCATATGTCTCGCACTCTCTGCGATCTGCGTGGCTGGCTTTGTTCTTGCACCAGCGCTGCCACTCAAGATCGTGCTCTTCATTGCCATCAATGCGTTCAACATCACCGCGTTGTCGAATATCGGCGCCTGCACCGCTGATGTTCTTCCGGCCTCCAAGCGCGGCAGTGGCTTTGCCATTGCCCAATTCCTCATCACCATTGGCAGTTCGCTCGGTGCACTCTTGGTGTTCACGATCTCGCAGATTGTGGTCTCGAGTCTGGGCCAAGGCGATACCCCAAATTCCCTGCGCACCGGAATCACCTACGGGATTGCCTCATTGATTCTGCCGCTGACCATCGGTTCATTGCTGATCTTTCGAGCACGCGCCTCGTTCAATCGCGATGCTGACGCTGCTCAGTCAGAAACGATCATCGGCCCCGTCAACGCCGCAGTGGTTTAAGCAACGAGGTGCCGTCACCTACAAGCGGCGGTCCCGCAGGACTGGAAACTCCTGCCGTGCTTGCCCACTGAGTGCAGGATCGATCTCTGCGAGCACCACGCATTCGATATCTGTTGGTGCCTCAATGACGCATCGTCCATTCGGATCGATGATCGCTGAGTGGCCACCGAGCACCACGCCGGCGTGCGTGCCCACCTGATTGCACCCCAGGACCCACGCCTGATTCTCGATCGCCCGGGCCTGCAACAGCACTTTCCAATGATGAATGCGCGATATTGGCCACCCCGAGGCAATGACGAACGCGCTGGCGCCCTGCGCAGTCAGACGGCGAAAGAGTTCTGGAAAACGCAGGTCGTAACAGGTCGCCAAGCCTGTCTCGCCAAGCGGAGTGCTGGTGAGGCACTCCTGCCTGCCGGCTGTTAACTCCAGTGCCTCTCCAGTATCAAAGCCAAAAAGGTGGATCTTTCGGTACCGCGCACGGGTGACACCGTCCGCACCGATGACCACAGCCGTGTTGAACCGATCCGCTCCCGCAACTTCGGGGAAAGTGCCGGCATGGATGACGCAGTGATGAGAACGCGCAAGGCCACCCAGTGCAATCAACGGGTCTCCGTCAAGATCAACGGGGTGATCACGAGCCGCCTCCATATTGAAGGCACCGACAGTCCAGAGCTCTGGAAGGACGATGACATCCGGTGCTCCTCGAGAAGCGAGGTCGTCATTAGCCACCACGGGAATGCCGGGATCTTCACCCACGGCCACCTTGCCGATGATCGCCAGAACCCGAGACACCCGATCTGAAACGGGTTCTTCGTCGTCCACCCGAATCTGCAGCAGTGCAGCACGCATGCCACGACTCTAGGCTGCTACGGCTGGCCCCGTCGGCCCCTAGGGCGGAGTCAGTTCGCTACGCACCACCTTGCCCATGGCATTGCGTGGCAGTTCGCCCACCCGGTGCCACACCCGCGGCACTTTGTAGGGGGCTAGACGCTCACCTGCATGGGCGGCCAAGGTGTCGCGCCATGATGAGTAGGCCGATGCCGAATCGTCGAGGACCACATATGCCGTGACCACCTCACCCCACTCTTCATCGGGTGTTCCCACCACCGCTATGTCGATCACGAGGGGATGTTCGCGTAACACATCCTCGAGCTCGGGGGGATAGACATTGAAGCCTCCGGTGATGATCAGTTCGCTGGCGCGACCCACTAGCTGCAAGTAGTTGGCGTCATCCCACTGCCCGATATCGCCGGTGATAAACCACCCATCATCGGTAAAGGCCTCTTGGGACTCTCGATCTCGGTTGAGGTAGTGCGTAAAAACATTGGGTCCGCGCACCTGGACGGCGCCGCCTTCCCCTAGCCGCACATCAACATTCGGCAGTGGCACACCGACTGTGCCACACCGACGCTCACCGTGAAGTGGATTCGAGGTCAGCATCACTGTTTCCGTCATGCCGTAGCGCTCCAACACCTGCACGCCACTGCGCTTAGCCAGCCGATGCCACACCGACACCGGTAGTGGCGCTGACCCGCTTACTGCCAGCCGGAGCGCCGACAGTTCACTGACCCGATCCGATGCCGCTAGCCGCGCATACATCGTGGGAACACCGAAAAACATGGTGCCGGCATGACGCGCGATCGCGTCCAACACCGCATCCACTGAAAACCTCGGCACCACCACCACACTGGAACCGGCCAACAAGGAACCGTTGAGGCCTACTCCCAATCCGTGCATGTGAAAGAGCGGAAGTGCCATCACCAAACGGTCAGCGGCCTGCCATTCCCACGCTTGAACGACCGCCTTTGCGCCAGCCAAGAGGTTGGCCTGAGTCAGCACAGCACCCTTCGGGGCGCCGGTGGTTCCCGAGGTGTAGGCAATAAATGCCGAATCATCGGCATCGGCCTGATCCAGCAGTTCATGCCTGATGGGGGCGTGCGGCAATGGCACCTCCGCGCTCACCACCACATCAACGCCCCACCGATCAAAGCCGTGGAGCCGGCGCGGATCGTCCACGATGGCGGCCACTGGTCTGGCATCTGTGACCAGATGTTCGAGTTCGCGCTCGGTGTATCCAGTGTTAGCCGGAAGCACGGTGATCCCCAGCCGCATCAAAGCGATGTAAGTCAGTGCCAGATCGATGCTGGGGGCGCACGACAACAGCACCCGTGATCCACGCGCGATACCACTGGCGGCAAGATCACTTGCCCGCTGCGCCGTCATCTCATTGACCTGGCGACCGACCAGAGTGCGTCCTTGGTCATCCACCAGCACGGGATCGTTCGGGCGATCGGTCCAATGACGCACCCACGCTGCTGCGAGACTCACCACATCAGCGGACATGCCCCAAGGTTAGGACGATGGAGACCGCGCTGAGTACGGTGGAATAACTCACGCACCGGAAGACTTCGCCGCACCCCCTCAGCACGAGAAAGAGGTCGCACCATGGACAGGTTCGCTGGCCATCAGGTGTTGGTGACCGGCGGGGCCAGCGGTATCGGGGAGGCCACGGCGAGAGCACTTCGTGCCGAGGGTGCTCAGGTGGTCATCGCCGACATCAATGACACTCTCGGTCGCCAGGTCGCTGACGAGATCGGTGCTGAATATGAGCACCTAGATGTCCGGAATAGTGACCAATGGGCGAATGTGGTCCAACGACACCACTTCACCGACGGGGTTCTCAATGCTGGGGCCGGCGCCCGCTTCAACGATCTGCGGGAAGTTTCCGATGACACCCTTGAAACGGTGCTGGATACCAACCTGTTGGGCATCATGATCGGCACGCGTGAGCTCTTCCGCTCCATGGCTGACCGCGGCGGTGCCATTTCGGTGACTTCGTCCATTGCAGGACTGGTGGCGCATACCCAAAGTCCCGTGTACGCCGCGAGCAAGTGGGGGACCATCGGATGGGTTCGGTCAATCGCGACATCGCTAGCCCAATCAGGTGTGATCATCAATGCTGTGTGCCCCGGGTTGGTGGATACGCCGATCCTCGGACCAGGAGGTGGGGACGCGATGCGCAAGATGGGGCTGAAAGTTCTCGCCGCCGCTGAGGTGGCAACAGCGCACCTCGACTCCCTGCTCCACACGGAGCCGGGAACTGTCTTCACGGTGCAGGCGGAAGTACCCGTCGGTATCCATGAATCAAAGTCGATCGCGGGGTATCAAGGATGAGCATCAATGTTTTTATTCTCGACGACCATGAAGTGGTCCGGCGAGGCCTGGCGGATCTAGTGTCCGCTGAACCCGACATGGAAGTCGTTGGGCAAGCAGGTTCCGCGGCCGAAGCCCTGCGGAAGATTCCCGCTGCCCGGCCTGATGTCGCCGTTCTTGATGTCCGACTACCCGACGGAAATGGTGTCGAAGTATGCCGCGAGATCCGCAACGAGCTGCCTGCCACGCAATGCCTGATGCTCACCTCGTACTCCGATGACGAGGCGCTCTTTGATGCGATCATGGCCGGCGCCACCGGATATGTGCTCAAGGACATTCAAGGGACCGACCTGCTCGAAGCTATTCGAACAATCTCGTCAGGACAGTCGCTTCTTGACCCCATGGCCACTCAGCGCGTGATGGAGCGGCTGCGCACCCCCAACAAAGATGATGACGCCATTGCCTCCCTCACCGAGCAGGAGCGCAAGATCCTTGATCTGATCGGCGAGGGCATGACCAACCGGCAAATTGGACAAACTTTGTTCTTGGCGGAAAAGACAGTCAAGAACTATGTCTCATCCCTGTTGGCAAAGTTGGGGATGGAACGCCGCACGCAGGCTGCAGCTTTTGTTGCTCGTCGACAGGCCCGCTCCTAGGCGTCTGTCCGGCGGCAGCTAGAGAATGGACGCCCGCCAGGTCACCTTGGTCCCTGACCCATCGGCCCGTACGGGCTCAATCGTGCACGATCCGCCTAGGGCAGCGGCACGCTGCGCAATGTTCTCGGTACCACTGCGACGACCACCGGGAAATACGCCGACGCCGTCATCAGTGACCGTCAGAACAACATCGTCGCCGGTGAGTTGAAGATGGATATTCACGCTGCTGGCGTGAGCGTGGCGCACCACATTCGACAACGCCTCACGCAGAGCCGCGACCAGCTGATCGGCCACCGCGTCTGGCACCACCGAATCAACCGGTCCTTCAGTGCGCAGGTGCGGTTCAAACCCAAGATTGGTTCCTGCTACTGCGATTTCTCGTAGTACTCGAGCTCGAAGTCGCGAGACGACATCACCTTCGGCCGTGTTCAAGGCAAAGATGGTTTGTCGAATCTCTCGCACAGTCGCGTCTAGCTCATCAATGGCCGTATCGAGTCGCTCCGAGACTTCATCGGGTGCCTCTGGATGGCGGCGCACTGCCTGCAAGCCCAAGCCGGTGGCAAAGAGTCGCTGGATCACGAGGTCATGCAGGTCGCGCGCGATGCGATCGCGATCCACATAGACGGCCAACCGCTCCTGTTCCGACTGTGCACCGGAGAGCATCAGCGCCAATGCGGTCTGGCC
>DPWC01000062.1 GCA_003529305.1 Actinomycetota bacterium | reverse complement strand
CGGCGGAGGCGTAGTGGGCACCGGAGTAGTCGGTGTCGGATCTGGAGTCCGCGGATCGGGCGTCACCGTCGGGGTCACCGTCGGGGTGGAGGTAGGCGTGGGAGTCGGTGTCGGTGAGGGTGTGAGAGTGGGAGAGGGCGTCACCGTAGGAGTGGGGGTCGGAGGTGGACCCGGCTTGGTGCAGATGATCACATGGCTGATCGCCTGCGGATTGGTCTTGTTCGGCAACTTCGGTGTCCCGTATCCACCAGGAACCGGTGGGTCCTGCCACAGGAAGTTATAGGTAGCTGACTTGATCACCAGCAGGGTGATCACCGAGTCCGGTACCGCAGTGAGATTCCAGACCGAAGAGTCGCTATCAAGGGAGCCACCGGGTCCCGCTTCATTCGGGTTGTACTTCACACATGCGGTTGACCCATTCAGGCCCACCCAGTAGGAAGCCGAATTAGAATCAGGGTTGAAGTCTTGTTGAGAATCTGGCGTCCGATTAACTTCCGCTGCTTGTGTGGGGCCAACAATCGCTGCCCCTACTGCTAGCACGAGCATAGACAATGTGGCCGCAGTAAAAAGGGTGCGCTTCAGAGGTCCCCGTACACCCATCACTGGCTTCCCCTTCGCAGCAGAACACTGGAGATCTCCATTAGGTCAGCCCACAGTACGACCCGCCACCCGAATCCACCGGCAATGGTGGCCGGACCGTTATCGGCCAGATGGGTGACTATCCCGGCAATTGCGCGCCTAGGGCCTCCGTACACTGGCCTTTCCGCGCGGGTGTAGCTCAATGGTAGAGCCTCAGCCTTCCAAGCTGATGGTGCCGGTTCGATCCCGGTCACCCGCTCCAATTCGTTCTGTGAGTGACAACCCACGCGCGCTCTTGGCCACTGGCGAGGTGTCAGACTGCGTGTATGTCCGCCCTCCAGGAATTGGCAGATCGTTGGGCCCGTCATCTCACGAGCCAGATCGAGAATGCTCAACAGGAGCGCACCCCCTTCGTGTCACCCGAAACGGGTGCGGATGTCGGCTCACTCACGGTCACGACGGGCCGAATTGGCGGCCAGCCCGTTCGCATTGTTGATACTCGGCTGATCGTGCCGAGCACAGGCATCAATGCCGTGATGCTTCATGCATTCGCGCCTGCGGCCACCACTAGCCCGCATCTGCTCTCGGACAACGCCACCGCACAAGATCCCAGTCCCGACGGGGGCAGACGCACCACCTGGCACTTTCATGTGGACCTGATGCCACGCGTGGATCCCGTTGTCGACCCTGACTATCTGGCGAAGGTGCACCAAACGCTGACACCGGTCTACCGGGCCGCTTACAACCTCCCCGGATCACTGCCTATCGCCATTCCTCATCGGCTTCGCGCCCTTGCCTCACCGTGGATCATCGGCACCATCGTCGAACCCCTCGAGGCTGACGCACTCAATAACGCATGGCGGGCCTACGCCGATCGATGGTTTGCCCTCGTTGCCGATCCACCCATGCCTGCTGACCCAGATGCCCAAATCGCGCGAGATACCGCCCACCGGGCCGCCATGTTCGACAGCAGCACTGACCCCGTGTGGGAACACCTCGCCGTGATGATTGGTCGCAGCTCCACCGATGCTGTTCTCTCAGCAATCCGTGAACCCGTGATGTAGTTCAGCAACTGACTTCAGAAACTGGGCTGACGATCCCGGTGTCTCTTGAGTTCGAAGAAGCCGTCGAATCCCGCCAGTTGAGCAATGGCATCGAAGAGCTGGCCGGCTTTCTCGCCGTGCGGCGCTGGCGCAATGACAGGACCGAAGTAGGCCACGCCATCCACGACGATAATCGGCGTACCGGTGCGCATGCCTGCTGCTGACATGGCCTGCTCATGTGCCTCGCGCACGGCTGCATCCCACTGATCCGTTGTTGCAGCCGCCGCCAAATCCTCTGACAGCCCCACCTCAGCGAGTGCCTCGCGCATCACCTCATCGAGGTCCTCTCGACGATTGTCGCGAAACACCCGCGAACTAAATGCGTTGTAGAGCCGATCAAGAACCTCATCGCCACCGTGAGCAGCTGCGGCGGCCATCACGCGAACAGGCCCCCAGGCTCGCTGCAGGAACCCGCGCATCTCGTCAGTGAGTTCCTCCGCCTCGTTCAACACAGCCAAACTCATCAGGCGAAAGCGGACAGAGACCGGGCGAACCGTGTGCACCTCTCGCAGCCACTGCGATGTCATGAAAGCCCATGGGCACAACGGGTCGAAGTACAGCGTCACTTCACGCTCAGCGGCCACCGTGATGTCCTTCTCGTCCCTTGTCCCTCACCGATCAGCGCCATTGCGCCGTGCTGCCTAGGATGGACAGACACACAGAGGGAGTGCTTACTTGTCCGGCGCCAACCTAACCAGAGAAGAAGCCCGGCAGCGAGCCGAGGCCATCGCCGTCCAGCACTACGACATCGCCATCGACCTCACGGCCGGAGCGGAAACCTTCGGCAGCAGCAGCACGGTGTCGTTCACCGCAACGCCAGGTACCAGCACCTTCGTGGAATTCTCTGCTGCAGCCGTGGACTCAGTGGTCCTGAACGGACGAGCACTCAGCGTCGCCGACTGCTTCGACGGCCACCGGATCGCCTTGCCTGACCTACTGGCAGACAACACCGCCACCATCGTCGGAACCGGTAATTACTCCAACACCGGTGAGGGCCTGCATCGATTCGTCGATCCCGTCGACAACGAGGTGTACCTCTATACCCAGTTTGAATCCGCCGACGCCAAGCGAATGTTCGCCTGTTTTGATCAACCCGACCTCAAAGCCACCTACGCCTTGACGGTGACGGCACCGGCCCACTGGCAAGTGGTCTCGAACTCCCCCACGCCCGTTCCGCACAGCCTGGATGATGGCCGCGCCATCTGGGCCTTCCCGACCACAGCTCGGATGTCCACCTACATCACCGCGCTGGTTGCTGGCGCCTATCACCGCGTGGATAGTTCGTACACCGGTGCTCATGGCACCTACCCGATGGGCGTCTTCTGCCGTGCATCGCTGGCTGAGTATCTCGATGCCGACGACATTCTGGACATCACCAAAGCCGGCTTTGAGCTCTTTGAAAAGGAGTTCGCCACCGCTTACCCGTTCGGCAAGTACGACCAACTCTTTGTTCCTGAATTCAACGCCGGCGCTATGGAGAACGCCGGCTGCGTGACATTCCACGAAGACTTTGTCTTCCGCAGTCGAGTCACCGACGCGGCCTACGAGCAGCGCAGCAACACCATCCTGCACGAGTTAGCGCACATGTGGTTCGGCAACCTTGTGACGATGCAATGGTGGGACGACCTATGGCTGAACGAATCTTTCGCCGAGTGGGCTTCACACTTCGCCAATGTTCGCGCCACCCGTTACACGGACGCGTGGAGCACTTTTTGCAATCTGCGCAAGGCCTGGGCTTATCGGCAAGATCAGCTGCCCTCGACACATCCCATCGCCGCCGACATGGTGGATCTTGATTCAGTCAGAGTGAACTTTGACGGCATCACCTACGCCAAGGGAGCCTCAGCCTTGCGCCAACTCGTGGCGTGGGTGGGTGAAGAGAACTTCCTCGTGGGCTTGCGCGAGTACTTCCGCAAGCATGCCTGGGGCAACACTCAACTGCGAGACCTCTTGGTGGAACTGACTGCCGCCTCGGGTCGAGACCTCTCGGATTGGACAAGGCAGTGGCTGGAGACCTCTGGGGTCAACACGGTGCGCCCACAGTTCACCGTGGATGCCACGGGGCGATTCGCCACTTTCGCTGTGGAACAACTCCCGCCGTTAAGCCCTGTCGGTGTGGAACCTG
>DPWC01000225.1 GCA_003529305.1 Actinomycetota bacterium | reverse complement strand
CCGTGACGGCGATGAGTGCGCCAAGCGGAAACGACGCGTCGACATCGTGCAGATTGTTCTCGGCGGCACCGCGCACCGTAAGGGCGCGGGATAAGTCCACGGACCGCCTGGTGGGCGGAACGGCGATGACACGACGGCCCGACAAGTAGGCGCCGGTTGCCGAGTCGGTTGCCGCCAGTAACTCGGCGACGGGTCCCGACACCACGACTTCGCCGCCGTGTTCACCTGCTCCGGGACCGATGTCCACGACCCAGTCAGCTGTCTTGATGGTGTCCTCATCATGTTCCACCACGATCAAGGTGTTCCCAAGATTCCGCAGTCGCACCAAGGTGTCGATCAGGCGCCGGTTGTCGCGCTGGTGCAGGCCGATAGAGGGCTCGTCCAGTACATAGAGGACACCGACGAGGCCGGAACCGATCTGCGTCGCCAAGCGAATCCGCTGCGCCTCACCGCCGGACAGCGTGCCGGCCGCGCGGTCTAGTGACAGGTAGTCCAAGCCGACATCCAAGAGGAATTGCAGGCGCTCGTTGATTTCCTTGAGTACCCGACCAGCGATCTTGGCCTCTCGAGGCGGCAGTTTCAGTGCGCGCAGGAAATCTGCACATTCGGCGATGGACAAAGCGGAGACATCAGCGATCGACGCACCACCCAAAGTGACGGCCAAGATCAGAGGTTTGAGCCTTGCCCCGTTGCACGCGGCACACGGCTCCTCCCGCATAAAGCCGGCATAGCGCTCGCGGCTGGCGTCCGATTCGGACTCCTCATGCCGGCGCTCGACGAATCCCAGGACGCCCTCGAAGGTAGTGGTGTACTGGCGTGAGCGATTGAACCTGTTGCGGAACCTGACCGTGACTTGGCTGCCATGGCCATGCAACACGGCCTTGCGTGCCTTGGCTGGCAGTTGATCCCACGGAGTGTCCATCGAAAAACCAAGATCATCGGCCACGGCTTCCAGCAGCCGCGCAAAGTAGTTGCTGACATGCCCACCTGCCCAGGGAGCTATCGCGCCCTCGCTGAGTGACTTCGATCCATCGGGGACCACCAACTCCGGATCGACGACCAGTCGAACACCAAGACCCGTGCACTCCGGGCAGGCCCCAAACGGCGAATTGAAGGAGAACGACCGAGGCTCCAACTGTTCGAAGGACAAATCGTCTTTGAGGCAGGCCAAGTGCTGACTAAAGGTGCGTTCGCGCTCGGGGTCCTTGGCTGCCCGATCGACGAATTCCAACACGACGAGCCCACCAGAGAGCCGAAGAGCGGTCTCCACCGAATCTGTTATGCGACGACGGGCATTCGACTTGACCGACAAGCGATCAACCACAACTTCCACGGTGTGTTTCTCTTGCTTCTTCAGATTTGGCACTTCCCCCAGGGCATGAACAACACCGTCTACCCGAACCCGACTGAAGCCTTGGCTCTGCAGCGATCGAAAGAGGTCGACAAATTCCCCTTTACGCTCCCGGATGACGGGCGCCAAGACTTGGAAACGAGTGCCCTCGGCCAATTCGCCGATGCGATCGACGATTTGTTGGGGAGTCTGCCGAGCGATGACATCGCCGCATTCGGGGCAGTGCGGTGTACCCGCGCGCGCATAGAGCAGGCGGAGGTAGTCATGAACTTCAGTGATCGTGCCGACGGTGGATCTCGGGTTGCGATTCGTCGACTTTTGATCAATGGAAACCGCTGGCGATAACCCCTCAATGAAATCAACATCCGGTTTGTCCAACTGTCCAAGAAACTGCCGGGCGTAGGAAGACAGGCTCTCGACATAGCGGCGCTGACCTTCGGCGAAGATCGTGTCAAAGGCAAGGCTGGATTTACCGGAACCGGAAAGCCCGGTAAAAACAATCAGTGCATCACGGGGCAGCTCCAGCGAGATGTTCTTCAGATTGTGTTCGCGAGCACCCTTGATCACCAGTGTGTCGCGCATCTGCACCCTTTCAGCGCTCGCCTGTTGCACCTGAGACCCCATCATTGCTCCTTCTCACCAGCGCGCAAGTGACGACTGGATTGAAGGGAAGCAATGACGGTGACCGCCAAAGCGCCAACGATGACACCCAACGAGACAGTGACGGGAATCTCGGGCACCTGTGCCTGCGGGAAGGTCTCGTGTCCGGCATGGAGCAGCAGTTTGACGCCAATAAACCCCAAGATGAAGGTCAAGCCCAAAGGCAGGTAGACCAAACGGCGGGCCAGACCACTGATCAGGAAGAACAACTGGCGAAGCCCCAAGAGCGCGAAAGCATTGGCCGTGAAGACAATGAACGGCTCCTCGGTTAAGCCGTAAATCGCGGGGATGCTGTCCAAGGCGAAGAGCAAGTCGGTCGTTCCAATGGCAAGAATCACGACAAAAAGTGGGGTCGCCAGCAGATTCCCGCCCTGACGGACGAAGAAGCGACTGCCCGAGTACGCCTCGGTGGTAGGGATCACTCGAGTGACTGCTCGAAACAGTGGGTTCTGCCGCACCGTAGGAGTGTCAGATCGATGTCGGTAAACCTGAGCAGCGGTCCACAGCAGGAAGGCACCAAAAATAAAGAAGACGGCACTAAAGCGCTCGATGATCGCCGCGCCTAGGACGATGAGGCCAAACCGCAGAATCAGCGCGATGACGATTCCCAGCATCAAGATGCGGTGCCGAAGTTCCTCCGGTACCGCAAACGAGGTGAGCAGCACCAGGAACACGAAGAGGTTGTCCACCGACAGACTGAATTCCGTGAGGTAGCCGCCCACGAATTGTTGGGCGTATTGCCAGCCAGTCAGCCATCCCACAAGTACAGCGAAAATCGCAGCAAGGCTCACATAGAAGGCAATCCACGACACCGATTCTCGGATGGAGAGCACATGGGGTCGTCGATCGGCAATCAGTAGGTCAAGAACAATCACCACCACAAAGATGGCCACGGTGACGAGCCACAAGCCCACGGAGACATCCATCAGGCGCCGGCCTCACGCATTTGCCGCAATTCGCGTTTGAGGTCGGCGACCTCATCGCGTAATCGTGCAGCCAGCTCGAACTGCAGATCAGCAGCCGTTTGGTGCATTTGCGTGGTGAGTTCCTCAATCAGAGCGACCAATTCATCCTGAGGTAGCGATGCAGCATCCAACGACCGGCCCATGGGTGACACGACGGTGGTTCGCGGAGAACCGCGACGCCGGCCGGCGAGCAATTCCTCGGTGTCGGCATCCTCACTCGCCAGCATCTCGGTGATGTCGCTGATCCTTTTCCGCAACGGCTCAGGATCAACACCTCGTTCGGCGTTGTACGCCATCTGTTTGCGGCGGCGTCGGTTGGTCTCATCGATCGCAGTGGCCATGGAATCAGTGATCGAATCGGCATACATGACGACTTGGCCGGACACATTGCGAGCTGCGCGACCGATCGTTTGAATGAGCGACCGCGCGGAGCGCAGGAAACCCTCCTTGTCGGCATCCAAGATGGCGACCAGGCTGACCTCGGGCAGGTCAAGGCCTTCGCGCAACAAGTTGATGCCCACGACAACATCAAAAGTGCCTAACCGCAGGTCGCGAAGGATCTCTACGCGTTTGAGGGTGTCCACATCCGAGTGCAGGTATTGCACCGAGATGCCCAGGTTGACTAGATAGTCAGTCAACTCCTCGGCCATCTTCTTGGTCAGTGTGGTGACCAAAGTGCGGTCATTCCTGGCGATGCGTTCCCTGATTTGCCCCACCAGATCGTCGATCTGCCCCACGGTCGGCTTGACGATGACTTCAGGGTCAACCAATCCCGTCGGCCGAATGATCTGCTCCACCACTCCCTGAGACCGCTCAAGTTCATACGACCCTGGCGTTGCCGAGAGGTAGATCTTCTGTCCTGTGCGAGCAAGAAACTCATCGAAACGCAACGGCCTGTTATCCAGAGCGCTGGGGAGGCGGAATCCGTGTTCCACCAGCGTGCGCTTCCGAGATGCATCGCCCTCGTACATGGCACCGATCTGCGGGACCGTGACATGGGATTCGTCGATGACCAGCAGGAAATCTTCAGGAAAGTAATCGAGCAGACAGTTTGGCGGGGAGCCAGGAGAGCGCCCATCAATATGCCGTGAATAGTTCTCAATACCCGCGCAGGTTCCCATGTTGCGCAGCATTTCTATGTCATAACCGGTTCGCATGCGAAGCCGTTGGGCCTCGAGCAGTTTCCCCTGACCTTCCAACTCGGTCAGCCTGTCGTGCAGTTCACGCTCGATTCCCGAGATCGCCGATGCCATGCGCTCGGGGCCCGCCACATAGAACGACGCCGGAAACACCGACACCTCGGAGTCCTGACTCACAATTTCTCCGGTCAGGGGGTGCAGCGTCCACAGTGCTTCGATGTCATCACCGAAGAACTCGATACGGATGCAGTGTTGTTCGTACACCGGAAAGATCTCGACGGTGTCTCCGCGCACCCGGAAGGTGCCGCGAGTAAAGGCGATGTCATTGCGTGCGTATTGAATATCTACGAGTCGACGCAGCAACTGATCTCGATCCATCTGCTCACCGACGGCCAGCCGAATCCGGTTATCGATGTACTCCTGAGGGGTGCCCAGCCCGTAGATGCAGGACACCGTGGCAACGACAACAACATCGCGACGGGTGAGCAAACTGGCAGTGGCGGAATATCGCAGACGCTCTACTTCCTCATTGATGGACGAATCCTTCTCAATGTAGGTATCTGACGACGGCACATACGCTTCAGGTTGGTAGTAGTCGTAGTACGAAACGAAGTACTCGACCGCGTTATTCGGCATAAGTTCGCGAAGTTCGTTGGCCAGTTGCGCGGCCAGCGTCTTATTCGGAGCCATGACCAAGGTGGGCCGCTGCACCCGCTCCACCAACCACGCCGTCGTTGCCGATTTGCCCGTACCAGTAGCGCCCAGCAGCACAATGTCCTGCTCGCCTGCGGCGATTCGCTGAGCGAGGTCCTCAATGGCCGCGGGTTGATCGCCGGCGGGTTGAAATTCACTGATGACCTGCAATGGAGCGACCGTGCGTTGAAGTTCAGCTACTGGTCGCATGCCCCCACGCTACGGGGTTTGGCCAACCTGCCGCCTCCGCAGTTCCTCCCACAGCGCGTCCACGGCCTTCTCCAGCGCCGGCAAATCGCCATCATTGACCACCACCTCGTCAGCGATGGCCAGTCGCTCCTCGCGGGTGGCCTGCGCCGAGATCCTGCTTCGGGCCGTGGCGGTATCCCACCCTCGCGAGACCAGCAGGCGGGATATGCGCTGATCCTCCGGCGCATCGACAACAACGATGAGGTCATAGTCACCGGCCCGGCCGGTCTCCGCCAGCAAGGGCACATCGTGAATCACGACAGCATCATCATCGGCCAGAGCGGTCATCAGATCGCTCTGGCGGCGCACCAGCGGATGAATGATCTGCTCGAGCTGCTCGCGGGCCTGGGGATCCCGAAAGACCACCGCCGCTAACGCCTTGCGATCCAGCGAGCCATCTCGGTCCAACACCTCGTTGCCGAATGCATCGAGGACCTCGTTGAAACCATCAGTGCCGGGCTCCACGACGGAGCGTGCGATAGCGTCGGCATCGATGACCACCGCACCACGCTCCTGAAGCATGTGGGCCACGGTGCTCTTGCCTGACCCAACGCCACCGGTCAACCCCACCACCAACACGGGGTCCTCCTGGCCGCTCAGTCGCTCTGTGCGCTACGAGACGCTCGGATCACCTTCGGCATCGGCAGCATCTTCAGCGGGAGCCGCCGTTAGCTTCTCTCGGAGCTCGGCCAACGCTTGATCAGAGGCCAGCGCACCGGGCTCTTCGGCATCATTCACGGGCTGCTCCTCTGAGGAGTATGAGGTTGGCTCCTGCTCTGCTGCTTCGGCATCGGCCTTGCGAGCGGCCTCCACTTGACGCTTGTGCGCTTCGAATCGCTGCTGCGCCTCGGCGTACTGCCGCTCCCACTCCGCCTGGGCTGATTCGTAGCCGGGACGCCATTCACCCGAGTCGGGGTCAAAGCCTTCGGGATAGATGTAGTTGCCCTCGGCGTCGTAGTTGGCAGGCATGCCGTATTGCGTGGGGTCGAAGTCAACAATCTCGCCGATGCTGCCCTCGTTGGCCTGCTTCAACGACAGGGAGATGCGACGACGCTCCAAGTCGATGTCGATGACCTTGACGAAGAGTGCCTCGTCTACCTGAACGACCTGTTCGGGGATCTCCACATGCCGTTCGGCCAATTCGGAAATGTGCACGAGGCCCTCGATCCCCTCGTCCACGCGGACGAAGGCACCAAAGGGCACCAGCTTGGTGACCTGACCAGGGACAACTTGGCCCAGGTGGTGAGTACGGGCGAACTGCTGCCAGGGGTCCTCTTGGGTGGACTTCAGAGACAGCGATACCCGCTCGCGGTCCATGTCGACCTCAAGCACCTCGACGGTGACTTCTTGCCCGACCTCAACAACTTCCGAGGGGTGGTCGATGTGCTTCCACGAGAGCTCGGAGACATGGACGAGTCCGTCTACCCCACCGAGATCGACGAAGGCACCGAAGTTGACGATCGAGGACACCACGCCATTGCGGACCTGACCCTTTTGCAAGGTGGTGAGGAAGTCCACGCGTACTGCAGACTGAGTCTGCTCCAGCCAAGCACGGCGAGACAGCACAACATTGTTCCGGTTCTTGTCCAGTTCGATGATCTTAGCTTCGATCTTCTGGCTTACATAGGGCTGTAGATCGCGAACTCGGCGCATCTCGACAAGCGACGCGGGCAGGAAGCCACGCAATCCGATGTCGACGATCAAGCCACCCTTAACAACTTCGATGACGGTGCCTTCCACGACGCCGTCCTGCTCCTTGATGCGCTCAATATCGCCCCAAGCCCGCTCGTACTGCGCGCGCTTCTTCGACAAAATCAATCGGCCTTCCTTGTCCTCCTTCTGGAGCACAAGTGCCTCGATCGTGTCACCAACGGCCACCACTTCATGCGGGTCAATGTCGTGCTTGATCGACAATTCACGCGAAGGAATGACTCCCTCTGTCTTATATCCAATGTCCAGGAGAACTTCATCGCGATCCACCTTGACAACGGTGCCGTCAACGATGTCGCCATCATCGAAGTATTTGATCGTGGAGTCGATGGCTGCGAGTAGATCCTCAGCGGAGCCAATGTCATTGATCGCGATTTGCGGTGCAGAGGAAGTGTGAGTAGTGGTGGTCATGGAGTCGTAGGGGCCTTTGGATTTGTCGGATAGGAACACCACAGGGTAGACGCGCGCACCGGACCGCTTCGCATCGGGTCTCGAGCGGGCACAATGGTGTGCACATGGTCACCGCTGCCTCCCCAAGAACGCCCTATCGGGCGGTGCTGGCCGTCCCCGAGGCGAAACTGCTCATCGGGGCCATGGCACCAGTGCGCCTGGGGTACGCCATGGCGGGGCTGGCGATGGTGCTCCTCATTCGAGACCGCACGGGTTCGTTTAGCCTCGCCGGCCTAGGACTGGGCCTCTTCAGTTTTGCTGCTGCCGTCCTAGGTCCTCTGCGCGGCCACCTAGTGGACACTCTCGGCCAGACAAAGCCCTTGTCCTTCTACTTGCCCGTGTTCTGCTGCTCCTTCGGCCTACTCCCGCTCGCGCGCGCACCCTGGCTGTTGATGACTCTGTGCACCATCAGCGGGGCGATGTCTCCCCCACTACTAGCAAGCTCGCGAGCGCTGTGGCGCCCCATCGTGGGTGCGGATCTGCTGCGTCCAGCTTATGCCGTTGATGCGGTATCAATGCAAGTTTCTGCCGTTCTTGGGCCCGCAGCTGCCGCAGCCCTCGTTGCCGTGGCGGGAGGTCCAGCAGCCATCTGGTGCGTCACTGCGCTAGTCGCCATCGGTGGCGCGCTGTTCGTCGCCATTCCAGCGTCAAGGCGCTGGCGCGGCGATCCGGCAGCAGGGGGGTTCCGCGGCGCA
>DPWC01000137.1 GCA_003529305.1 Actinomycetota bacterium | reverse complement strand
GAAAATTTTTTCCGCTTTCGTAGGGCAGTTTTTTTTTCCTCATTGAAACAAAATAAAAAAAAAAAAAAATTAATAACCCGCCGATGAACGCGGATAAACGCCGATCAAAGGCGGCACAGAAGAAATGAGCACGCGGAACAGCTCTGCTTGACGCCGCAACACCGGTGCACCCGCAGGATTTTTCATCTGCGTTCATCGGCGTTTATCGGCGGTCGATGACGAATCAGAATAAGGAGAGGAGAAAGCAATGCGTTTAACGGCAATCATCCTGCTGCTCGCGAGCGTCGCAACGGCTCACGCGCAAAACTATCCGTCGAAGCCGACGCGCATCGTCGTCGGCTTCACCGCGGGCGGCCCATCCGACATCGTCGCGCGCATCGTCGCGCAGCAACTCACCGATCGTCTGGGGCAGTCGTTCATCGTCGAGAACCGCGTCGGCGCCACCGGCACCATCGGCGCTGAAATCGTCGCGAAAGCGCCGCCCGACGGCTACGCGCTCTATCTCGCCAGCCAGACGACGCACGCGGTGGCGCCTTATATGTATGCGAAAGTCGGCTACGACCCGATCAAGGACTTCGCGACCGTCGTGCGCGTCGTGCACAACCCGCTGCTGATGGTGGTGAATCCGTCGTTCCCGGTGAAAACGGTGAAGGACCTGATCACGCTCGCGAAGGCGCGGCCCGGCCAGATAAACTTTGCGACCGGCGGCATCGGCTCGTCGCCGCACATGTCGATGGAGCTCTTCAAGCAGATGACGAAGATCGACATGGTGCCCGTGCATTACAAGGGTGACGGCGCGGCGATCATCGACATCGTCGGCGGCCAGGTGCCGATGCTCACGTCGAGCATGTCGGCGCTGATGCCTTACGTGAAGAGCGAAAAAATGCGCGGCATCGCGGTCACCGGCCTGAAACGCTCGACGGTTGCGCCGGAATTTCCGACGATTGCCGAATCGGGCCTGCCGGGTTTCGAAGCCGCGTTGTGGGATGCAGTGATGGTGCCGACCGGCACTGCGCCGGCGATTGTCGAGCGCCTCAATGCGGAACTCGACCGCATCGTGCGCCTGCCCGAGGTCACCGATCAGTTGCGCCGGCAGGGTTTCGCCGTCGCGACCATGCCGCGCGCCGCGCTCATGGCCTATATCCGCAGTGAAATCGCCAAGTGGCGCAGCGTCGTCGAAAAATCCGGTGCGCGCGCCGATTGAACGGCGCAGCGGTTAAAGCTTCGGATTGTTCTCGCTTGACACCATGACCTCGACCAGCACCGGCTGCGTTTTCGTCGCCGCCTGCGCAGCACGCATCGCATCGGGCAGATCCTTCGCGTCAGAAACGCGGATGCCCTTGCAGCCGCTGGCCTCCGCATACTGCGCGAAGTTCGGGCTCTTGAAAGTGGTGCCAAAGGTGTGGCCGTAGATATTGGTCTGCTGCATGTAGGTCTGGCCGAAGGTGCTGTTGTTGTGCACCACCATCAGAATGTTGGCGCCGTATTCCGCTGCGGTCGGCAGATCGCCGATGGTCATGAGGAAAGCGCCGTCGCCGGCCAGCGCCACGACGTCGCGCTGCGGATATTCGAGTTTGGCGACGATCGCTGTGAGTTCGTCCCGAGCGTCCTCATAGCTCAAAGCAGCGATGTCTGCGGGAATGTCGTCGGTGCTCATCAGGCTCCCTCAGGGTCGCTGCCGGTGTCGGTGATCTGCTCGACAGTGGCAGTGAAACTACCTGATGCCACGCGCACTGAGAGCACCTCCTGTGCCGTCAGGTGTGCTGCTTGTTGCACCACGGTGCCATCTGCGCGTTGCACGATGGCGTAGCCGCGATCCAAGGTGGAAGCTGGCGACAGCAGGTGAACTGAACTGCGAAGGTTGTCGACTTCCAGCCGTGCTCGCTCCAGAGCGTGCGCGATGTGGGTACGCATGCGCAGCACCAACCCGGCCCACTGTTCTTGGCGAACGATCAGAAACCCATCGGGAGAGGCCAAGACAGGCCGCGATCGCATATCCCGCAGCCAGCTGCCCGCCTCTCGAACCAGGCGCGTCACCACGGCGCGGGTCTTCGACAGGTGGTCGGCAATGGTGCGAAGTTCGGCCTGAATGTCGGGCACGATGCGAGCGGCCGCATCGGTGGGTGTGGAGGCTCGCAGGTCGGCGACGAAGTCCAGCAGAGGTTGATCGGCTTCGTGCCCAATCGCCGAGACCACAGGCACCGAGCAGTCAGCCACCGCTCGCACCAGCGCCTCGTCGGAAAACGGCAGCAGATCTTCCACGGAACCCCCGCCGCGGGCGATGACAATCACCTCGACCTCGGGGTTGCGCTGGAGATCGGTCAAAGCGGCGATGACTTCGGGCACCGTCTTGGGCCCCTGCACGGCGGTATTGCGTACCTCGAAGCGCACCGCAGGCCATCGCCGACGGGCGTTTTCGAGAACATCGCGCTCGGCATCGCTGTTGGCACCGGTAATCAAGCCCACGGCGCGTGGCAGGAAGGGCAGCGGCTTCTTGCGGGACTCAGCGAACAACCCCTCGCCGTCGAGAATCTTCTTCAGTACCTCGATGCGGGCCAGCAATTCGCCGATGCCGACGGCGCGCATCGCCGTGGCCGTGATGCTCAGGCGCCCGCTAGGCACATAAAACGACGGCTTGCCGAGAATCACCAAGCGGTCGCCTTCCTTCGGCGGGGACGACATCGCCTTAACGACACTGCCGAAGCACGCCACCGGCAGCGCTGCGTTCTCGGTCAGATCGCGCAAGGTCAGGAAGGACATTTGGTTACCCGCCCGCAACGAGAGATTGGAGACCTCGCCTTCAATCCAGATCTCGCCGAGCCGGTCTACCCACCCTTTGATCTCAGTGGCTGCTCGCAGCACGCTCCACGGCGACTCAGGCGTGGTGGCAGCAG
Source organism: Actinomycetota bacterium (assembly GCA_003529305.1). GTDB lineage: Bacteria > Actinomycetota > Actinomycetes > UBA12327 > UBA12327 > UBA12327. Next base: position 2,656 of record DPWC01000137.1, on the reverse strand, counting down.
ACATGAGGGCAGGGTACGCGCGGGCCCGGACCCTGGTTGACGCCTACGATGGGGCCGTGTCAGAAGTCGCCACCACCGGCAAGCAGGTGCTGCTGGCTGCACCGCGCGGATACTGCGCTGGGGTGGATCGGGCCGTGGAGACCGTGGAGAAGGCACTCGAACTGCACGGTGCACCCGTGTATGTGCGCAAGGAGATCGTGCACAACCAGCATGTGGTGCGCACGCTGGAGAAGCGCGGCGCCATTTTTGTCGATGAAACCGATGAGGTCCCCGAGGGCGCTCTCGTGGTGTTCTCGGCGCACGGTGTGGCGCCGATCGTGCATGAAGAGGCCGAGCGTCGAAACCTTCGCACCATTGATGCCACCTGCCCCCTCGTGACCAAGGTGCACAACGAGGCGAAGAGATTCGCCGATGAGGGTTACAACATCTTGTTGATTGGTCACGAAGGCCATGAGGAAGTTATCGGCACCATGGGCGAGGCGCCCGAACGCATCGTGTTAGTCGATGGCCCTGACGAGGCCGCGGAGATTGATATCGAGAACCCGGAGCGCATCGCCTGGCTGTCTCAGACCACTTTGTCTGTCGACGAGACGATGGAAACGGTGGAGAAGCTACGGGAGCGGTTCCCGCTTCTGGTCGATCCGCCGAGCGATGACATCTGTTATGCCACGCAGAACCGTCAGTCGTCGGTCAAGCTGATCGCCGCCCGTAGTGATGTGGTGATCGTGGTGGGCTCGGGCAATTCGTCGAACTCGGTGCGCTTGGTGGAGGTGGCGTTGGATGCCGGCGCCTCAGCCGCTTATCGGGTGGACTTCGCTGACGAGATTGATCCCGCATGGGTAGCCGGTGCGGCCGTCGTTGGAGTGACCTCCGGTGCATCGGTGCCAGAGATCTTGGTTGATGGGGTGTTGCAGTGGCTGGCCGAACGCGGCTTCGACAGTGTTGAGGAGGTCAGCGCCGCCGAAGAGAGTTTGACCTTCGCCCTGCCGCAGGAGTTGCGGCGCGATCTCAAAGCAGCCGGTCGAGCCTGACGAACTGGATGACGGTTGCAGCGCTGCGGTTCAGCGACCGGTGCGGCCCCGCACAATCACGATGACGAGGCAGCTGATCGTGGTGACAAACAACCACGGTGCTCCGACGGCCAGATAGGTCCCCAAATTGGCCACGGTGCCCACGAGTCCACCGCGCCCCCCCAGGGTCAGTCCAGCAATGACGATGCCGGCGGCATAGATCAGTGGGGGCGCCATGATCATGGCGACGAATTCCTGCCGCTTGACTCGAGTGGCGGCGAAAACGCAGCAGACCAGAAAAGTCAGGTTCGCGAACCAGCCGATGCCGTGGAAGAGCAGGCCATGCAACAGCATCATCACGGCAGTGGGAATCAAGGTGATGACCACGATGCCGGCAATGGTGAGTGTGCCCTGCCGGGGAGCCCGCCGCGCTGGGCGTCGAGTGGTGCTGCTGGTGGCCACGAGGCGACGCTAGTGGTCAGCCTGCTGAGCGTTGCCCTTGCCCAGGTTGGAGGTCGGTCGTGTCGCCGTATCCATCACCGGCAATGTCGGTGGGCTGGCTCACATCACCGGGGATGCTGGTCAGTGGGCGCAGTCCCTTGTCCTGGGCAGCAGGTGCCTCAACATCGTTGGGACTACTGCCCAACTCATGCAGTTTTCTTGCCGTGACAAACAAGCGAGTCTCGAGCGAACCCACGGCCGCGTTGTACGCGTCCGTGGCTTTGCCCAACGCCTTGCCCACACCGGCGAAGTCGGTGGAGACCTTTTGGATGCGATCGAACATCTCTTTGCCGAGGTCCAAGATCTTTTGCGCGTTCTGTGAGAGCCGCTCCTGCCGCCAGGAGAACTCAATGGTGCGCAGCATGGCTACCAAGGTGGTCGGAGTGGCGATGATGACTTTCTTCTCCATCGCGGCGTCAAGCAAAGTGGTGTCCCGTTCAAGTGCGGGGGCCAAGAAGGCCTCGCCGGGGATGAACAGCACCACCAGTTCGGGGCTCTGCAGCCCGGGCTGGTTCCAGTACTCCTTCTTTGCCAGAGCGTCGACATGGGCTTTCACGCTCTTGGCGTGTGCCTGCAACTTGGCCTCGATCACCGCAGGTTCAGAGGCATCGTGGGCATCAAGATAGGACGACAACGGCACTTTGGAGTCCACGAAGATCGTGCGACCACCGGTGAGGGTGACGGTCAGGTCGGGCCGCTGCTTGGAGCCGTCCTCCTGAGCGGTGGAGTCTTGGGTGAGAAAGTCGCAGTGCTGCTGCATGCCAGCAAGTTCGACCACCCGCTGTAGTTGCACCTCACCCCAACGGCCGCGCGTTTGCGGAGCCCGCAGGGCCTGCACCAACGCTGAGGTCTCTCGACGCAAGTCGGCACTTCCGCGGGTGAGGCTGTCCATCTGCTCGCGCATGCCACCGAAGGCTTCGGCCCGTTGCTTCTCCAATTCCTGAATCTGTGCGTCGAGTTTCAGCAGTCGCTCTTGCAGCGGGGTGACGAGTTCTTCCACGCCTTTGCGCTTGGCCTCAAGTTCGGCGCTGCCAGCGACCTCGGAGGCTTTGAGGCGTTGTTCGGCGAGTTGCAGAAAGTCGGCGTTGCTGCGCGACAGCACTTCGGCCGCCACACTGCCGAACTGGGCCGACAGGCGCTGCTCG
>DPWC01000026.1 GCA_003529305.1 Actinomycetota bacterium | reverse complement strand
CCTCGACGGTGGCGCAAGTCCGGTCTAACCAGTAGCACGCCACCCATCACGCGCTCAGCACGGTGTGGGCAATAGAAGTGGCACACCAGACAGCCGCCGTGGGCCGCGCAGGGTTACGAGCTCGCCGTAGCGTCTTGTCCCTGAAACTGGGTCCGATACAGATCCGCATACAGCCCACCGGCTGCCAGCAGATCGTGATGGCTCCCGCGCTCCACTATCCGCCCCTGATCAACCACCAGAATTTGGTCAGCGTCACGGATCGTGGAGAGCCGATGGGCAATGACCAAGGCCGTCCGGCCCCGCAGCGCCGTGGCCAGCGCCCGCTGAACAGCGGCCTCCGATTCCGAATCAAGATGCGCGGTCGCTTCATCGAGGACCACCACATCAGGTGCCTTCAGGAGCAATCGTGCGATCGCCAACCTTTGCTTTTCCCCACCAGAGAGGCGGTAGCCCCGCTCACCGACAACCGTGTCGAGACCTTCGGGAAGAGCTGCCACCACATCGGCGATCTGCGCGCCCTCAAGAGCTGACCAGATCTCGTCCTCAGAGGCAGCTGACCGGGCATAAAGCAGATTGGCGCGTACGGTGTCGTGGAACAGGTGCGCATCCTGCGTGACCACGCCAATACGCGCCTGGAGAGAATCACGGCTCGCCGCTCGCACATCAATGCCACCCACACGGACAACGCCACTGGTGACGTCATAGAGGCGAGGCAACAGTGCAGAGATCGTGGTCTTGCCTGCGCCTGACGGGCCAACCAGCGCCGTCATCGTCCCCGGGGCCATGTGGAACGACACACCTGAGAGCACCTGAACTCCGGTTGTCGCCACCGGCAGAGCAGCAGCCTCTAACGAGGCTAACGACACCTCGTGAGCGGCCGGGTAGCGAAAATTGACGGCCTCGAAATCGACGGAAGTCGCTCCGCCGGGGATCGACACGGGCTCATCGACATCTTGAATAGCCGGTGGCAGATCCAAGACCTCAAAGACGCGATCGAACGAGACCAAAGCGGTCATCACATCAACGCGCACATTCGCCAGAGCCGTGAGCGGTCCATAAAGCTGTGACAAGAGCGCCACCAGTGCCACGAGACGGCCGAGCGTCAAGTTCTGGTCAATGACCAAGATCCCACCGACGCCGTAGATCAGAGCCGTTGCCAAGGCCGCCACGAGTGTCAGCGCCGTAAAGAACACTCGATTGGCCATCGCCAACCGGACGCCGATGTCGCGAACACGTGTGGCCTTGGCGGAAAAGGCGGTTGACTCAGTGTCGTAGCGACCAAAGAGCTTCACCAACATCGCGCCAGCGACATTGAATCGCTCAGTCATCGTCGAACTCATGGATGCGTTGAGGTTCATGGACTCCCGCGTGAGTCCCTGCATCTGTCGACCAAAGGCCCGCGCTGGCACGAGGAAGATCGGTAACAGCACAAGGGCACCCAGCGTGATGGGCCAGCTGATCGCCAGCATCGCGATGGTCACCAGCGCCAACTGGATGAGGTTGGACAACACACCTGACAAGGTGCTGGTGAAGGCCTGTTGGGCACCGATGACATCCGTGTTGAGCCGAGAAACCAAAGCCCCCGTCTGGGTTCGCGAGAAGAACGCCACGGGCATCTGCTGAACATGATGGAATACCTGAGAGCGCAATTGCAGGATCAATCCCTCGCCGATGCGAGAGGAATACCAGCGTTGCGCCAATCCCAAAAGCGCGGACACCACTGCGATGCCTGCGACAACCAGCGACAAGGTGACGACCACCTGCTTGTTGCCCTTGATTATGCCGTTGTCGACGATGCGTCCCCACAACAGCGGTGAGATCACTCCCAACACTGACGACACCGAGACCACGAGGAGAAACGAGATGATGGCGGTCTTGAAGGGGGCGGCATAGGCCAGTACGCGACGAGCTGTGCCTTTGGGCAATGATCGCTGCGCATTTGAGGAGTCACGAGACAGCGTGTGCAGAGTCCGCCACGCCCCGCCGCCATGCATCGACATCAGAATTCCTCGTATTCTGCGGCCTCGGACGCAATTCTGGCGGCGGCCTCGTCGACCAATCGGCGGCCTCGCTCCCGATCCATAGTGGCGGCCGAAGCGGTCTGCACTAATCCCTTGATCTCCGCCCACCACTGCGTGCCATGGCGATCCACGAGCTCCGTGATGCGTGCCATGGCGATCTCGACAGGTTCGAGCGTGTCAATCAGGCCCATCCCATGGGCATCGACGGCCGCTACCTGCCCCTGAGCCAGAACGCCCAGCGCCCGCGACGCACCCACCCGCGCAACGAGCACCTCGATCTCGCCGCCCAGAGGAATCGTGGAGGTCGGCGTCGAGAAGTCCACATAACTTGTTGGAGTTGCTACCGCACAATCACACGCCAGAGCTAACGCCAATTCTGCATCAGCGCATCTGCCATCAATCACGGCCACGCTCAGCCTGGCTGGGCTGCGCAGCCAGTCCACCGCTCGTCGAAGGGTGTCCGTAGCAAGTGCAGCACCGTCATGGCCACCCATGGCCACCACCACGATGCCCGGCGTAGCGGCCTTCTCCCACGAGGCGAAACCCTCAGTGAGCAAGGTGGCGGGCGTCAGAAGCATCGGGGAAGCCGTCATGGTCAGACGTTGAACCCCAGAGCGCGCAATTGCTCGCGGCCGTCATCGGTGATCTTGTCCGGACCCCACGGGGGCATCCACACCCAGTTGATCCGCACACCATTGGTCAGGCCATCAAGAGCAGAGTTGGTCTGATCCTCAATGACATCGGTCAAAGGGCAGGCGGCCGAGGTAAGAGTCATATCAATGATCGCCGTGTTGTCGCTATCCACGGTGATCCCGTAGACCAAACCCAAGTCGACAACATTGATGCCCAGCTCGGGGTCAATGACATCTCGCATGGCTTCGGTGACATCGTCCACTTCCGCCTGAAACGATCCGCTCATCACTTCTCCTTGTCGTGGGTGGTCGGCTCTTCAGTTCGCACTCTGAGCACAGCGTCTTTCAGTGCCATCCATGGCAACAGCGCGCACTTGACCCGAGCCGGGTACTTCGAGACTCCTGCGAATGCCACGGCGTCCTCAAGGACTTCTTCGTCAGGAACGCTGCGACCGCGACTTTGCATGAGATCTAGGAATGCCGATTCGATCTCAAGCGCTGCGGTCACATTGCGGCCCGTTACTAGCTCAACCATCACGGACGCCGATGCCTGAGAGATCGAACATCCCTGACCGATGTGCCCAACCTCCTCAATCACTCCCTGGCTCAGCCGCACCCGCAGGGTGATTTCGTCACCGCAGGTGGGGTTGACATGGTGAACTTCAGCATCAAAGGGCACCAATTCGCCCTTGCCTACGGGGTTTCGGTAGTGGTCCAAGATGATGTCCTGGTACATGGATTCCAGCTGCATTACGCCACCCCGAAGAACTTGCGGGCAGCTTGCACTCCGTCAATCAACGCGTGGACATCCTCCGCAGTGTTGTAGAGGTGGAAGCTGGCTCGAGTAGTGGCAGCAATACCGAATCGGCGCATCAACGGCCAAGCGCAGTGGTGGCCAACTCGCACCTCCACCCCCCGATCGTCCAGCACCTGTCCAACATCGTGAGCGTGGACACCATCAACCAGGAACGACACCGCGCCACCTCGATCATTGGCCATTGCCGGTCCAATGATGCGCACTCCGGGAATCTCCTGCAGAGCACTCAACGCCAGCGAGGTGAGGTAGTGCTCATGTTCGGCCACCGCTGACATTCCGACCTCGGAGAGATAATGACAAGCCGCCGCCAAACCCACCGCCTGTGCAGCTACTGGAGTGCCCGCTTCAAATCTTTGGGGAGGCGCGGCGTAGGTGCTGTGATCCATGTACACGGTTTCGATCATGGAGCCACCGGTGATGAAGGGTGGCAGCGCGGCAAGAACCGACGCTCGGCCCCACAGGACTCCGATCCCGGTGGGTCCCAGCATCTTGTGGCCGGAGAAAGCGACTAGGTCGACGCCCAACTCCCCCACATCAACCGGCATATGTGGCACTGACTGGCAGGCATCGAGCACGATCAGTGCCCCGACCGCTCGTGCTCGCTCCACCAAGGTGGCAACAGGCGTGATCGTCCCCAGCACATTGCTTTGATGAGTGAAGGCCACCACCTTTGTGCGCTCGTTGATGACAGCATCAAGATCAGAGATATCGAGGCGACCATCGTCAGTAACGCTCAGCCATGCCAACTCGGCGCCCGTGCGCCGACACAACTCCTGCCAGGGAACCAGGTTGGCGTGGTGCTCCATCTCGGTGACAACGATGCGATCGCCCGGCGACAACGCGAGAGCCTGCTCCTGAGGCGTTGATGCGTAACTGGCGTTGCCCAAGGCGTAGGCGATGAGGTTCAACGACTCTGTGGCGTTCTTGGTAAAAACGATGTCTTGAGCCCTCGCACCAATGAAGGCAGCAATCGTTTCCCTCGCCGCTTCGTAGGCATCGGTGGCTTCTTCACCCAATTGATGGGCACCCCGATGCACGGCGGCATTGTGGTGTTCGTAGAAATCGCGTTCCGCATCAAGGACCGAGCGCGGTTTTTGAGAAGTGGCGCCGCTGTCGAGGTACACCAGTGGTTTACCGTCGCGGACGGTTCGCGACAACAGTGGGAAGTCAGCCTTGATTGCCTCGGCATCCAGTGGGCTGACCAGACCTGCAGTCGACGCAGATGAGGTCACGCGCCCGCGCCTGCTGTCTGGTACTTCTCGTAGCCCGCGGCCTCCAGCTCATCGGCAAGTTCCGGTCCTCCGGACGCTGCGATGCGGCCGTCGACGAATACATGAACAAAGTCCGGCCGCACATATCGCAAGATCCGCGTGTAGTGGGTGATCAGCAGGAATCCAGTGTTGCCCTCCTGCTTCAAGCGGTTCACGCCGTCGGCGACATAGCGAAGGGCGTCAACATCTAGTCCTGAATCGATCTCGTCCAGAAGTGCCATCTGTGGCTTCAGCAACTCCATCTGCAAGATCTCGTGACGCTTCTTCTCGCCACCGGAGAAGCCTTCGTTGACATTGCGCTCGGCGAACGAGGAATCCATCGCCAAGGCGTCCATGGACTCCCGGACTTCTTTGACCCAGGTACGCAATTTGGGTGCTTCCCCGCGGACTGCGGTCGCCGCCGTTCGCAAGAAGTTCGACACCGATACTCCCGGGATCTCGACGGGGTATTGCATCGCGAGAAATAGGCCAGCACGAGCACGCTCGTCGACCGACATCTGCAGCACATCGACACCATCAAGGGTGATCGAGCCGCTCTCCACGGTGTACTTGGGGTGACCGGCAATGGAGTAGGCCAGTGTTGACTTGCCCGACCCGTTGGGACCCATGACGGCGTGCGTCTCGCCACTGCGCACTGTCACATCCACGCCGCGCAAGATTTGTCGTGGTTGCCCATCGGCGTCCACACTCACATGCAGGTCGCGAATCTCCAAGGTGCTCATTGATTTGCCTCCAACGGATCGATCGGAAAACCACTGCGATGCGGATCCGCATCGGGATTGACAAGCACTTCGGCGTCTGCGCCGTCAGTGCTCAGCCGGACGCCGTAAACAGGAACTGAGCGGATTGCCGGTAACGAATCAGGTTCGCCGGTGCGCAGATTGAATCGCGAACCGTGCAGCCAGCATTCGATGTGGCAGTCCGAGACCTCGCCTTGATCGAGCACGACATCGGCATGCGAGCACTCATTCAAAATGGCGAAGATGCTCCCGCAGGTCCTAATAACGGCGATCTCGTGTCCACGCACTTGCACCACATGCGGTACATCGGGGACCAAATCAGCCAACGAGCAGACGGCTTCGAAACCTGCAAGATCCTTCGTCTCCATCAGGCTCCGTGCCCCTTCAACTGTGCGTCAACACGGGCCACCAAGCGGGCTTCGAGGTGGTCGATGCCAACCTGTTGAAGAACCTCGTGAAAGAAACCTCGAACGACGAGCCGCCGAGCCTCCTCCGTGGCCACTCCTCGACTCATCAGGTAGAACAGCTGCTCATCGTCAAAGCGACCTGTGGCGCTGGCATGACCCGCGCCGGTGACTTCACCAGTTTCGATTTCCAGATTGGGCACCGAGTCAGCGCGCGCATGATCGGTTAGAACCAGATTGCGGTTCATCTCATAGGTATCGGTGCCCTTTGCCGCTGCGCGGATGAGGACATCACCCACCCACACGGTGTGCGCCTCACGATCCAGGTCTCCTTGCAGTGCGCCCTTGTACTCCACGCGTGAGGTGCAATGGGGTTGCGAATGATCAACAAAGAGTCGGTGTTCAAAGAACTGCTCGCCATTGGCGAAGTACAGACCTGAAAGATGCGCCCGGCCACCAGGACCGTCGTACGCGACGGACGGCACCAGTCGAACCAGCCCACCCCCCAGTGTGACCACGACCGACTTCACCGAGGCGTCGCGTCCGATGACATGTCGCTGGTGCCCCAGATGCACAGTCTCGGCGTCCCAATCCTGGAGCGAGACCACGGTGACCTCGGCGCCGTCCCCTACTCGGATATCCACCAGATCGGTCACCACGCCAGAGCCCGTTCGATCAATGACGATGGTTGCCTGAGCGAACGCAGCAACATCAACGACCACATGCGCGGCCTGTTGACTGCCAGTGCCATTGCACCGGATCCACACCGGCTCCGCGACCAAGGAATCGCGAGGCACCAACACTGCGGTCGCGGCCGGTGTCGCGGCGGCTGCCAGGGCCGCGGCTCGGTCGGCGGGCGGCCGCACCCAAGAAAGCGACGGGTCACCCTGTGGAACGGACGCCACCGTTACCTCAGCGGGCGCCTCGACCGAGGTCATCAGCGGTTCAAAATCGGTGGACCCGGCCGAAACGAGTGTCTTGA
>DPWC01000128.1:1460-6399 GCA_003529305.1 Actinomycetota bacterium | reverse complement strand
AGTAAGACACGGCGCACCAGATCGACGAGATCGTCGCGAACGCGAAGTCCACGGGGGTCTTGGGGGTCTGCGTTTGCCGAAGAGTCAGCCACACGCACGCTGAGAATTCCGTCAGCGTGTTCCATCAGTGCCGTGCATGACTTCCACGGTTCGACTCGGATCACGATGAAGGGTCGTCGACTTGCCCGAGCCAAACTCAGTCCGACTGGACCGGCATCAACGAAGCCGTCGGTGACTACCGAGATCACCACGGAGGTATCCGTCTCGACGATCCGTGGCGCAAGGGCGGCTGCAGCGTCCTGCAGAACGACATCAAGCGGCCCACCACGCGGGTAGGTCGGTGCCAGCAGGTCGCCGATGTGATGCACGCTGCAGGGCAAGACGCCGCGAACTGCCTCGATAGTGTCGATGAGGGCACCGGGCACGGAGGGCCTGTTGGGTAGCGACCCAGGACCAAGAACAAGTGCCGATCCGCTGCCCCGAATAGGAGTGGACAGGCGAACTCGGGGAACGAACGCGACGGATTCCGCACGAACATTCCCGGCAAGTCGAGACTGTCGAGCGCGTTGCCGGGCTGAACCATCGAGACGATCCAGGGTCATTGAGGTGGCCAGAGCGGGCTGGGGGGCGGCTGTGGCGACCTGCAGGCCTACGAGCAGATCAAGAACCTCAGGTCGATCGGGAAAGGTCGTGTTGAGAGCTTGCGTGTCGGTGAGCGCTTGCTCCACTTCGCCTGCATCGCGACGCGCGCGAATCGCACGCAGTTGCACGCCGAGCGGATCGGGCCCGGCCATGGACTCTGGTCGGGCTGGTGACTTGCCTCGTCGGAGAAGCGCTTTGCTCGCGGAGCCAAGGCGGGCAAACAGCGAGCGGCCCGGTGCTGACAACGCGTCGCTGAATCGGACGAGTCGGCGCGCTTTGAGTCGAGCCAATTCCCATTTGGCCTGCTCCAGATCGATGCTGAGGACCTGGAAATCGTCGGCTAATCGGGCAGTATCTGTGCGATTCCCGGGAATCGTGGGCGCCAAATCAGCACCGTCGGCGGCCATGCGGCTGGGGGTGGACACGCGGCCACGGTAGCGGGCTGCGGCGGTCAAGCCGGACCATCTAGACGCCGATACCTCCACTATGGCCCCTTTGCGCGCCCTGCCGAGCCATCGTGGCTCGCGTCGCCGTGTGGCCTGGGGCCTATCGGCCACCTTTCTGGTGGCGGCGATCACGATGGCGCTGCTGACGACCGTCACACCGGCCCACGCTGCGACGGCAGATTTCCAGTGCCTAGGGGCCAATGGGCTGGGCTATTCGCAAGGCAATACCCCTACCAATCTCATGGCGGGGAAATTGACGATCCCCGGTTTCGGTGTGACGACCATCGGCACTGGCGATATCGACTTTGTGGGTCTTAATCGGGGGAAGGATCCGACCTGGCAGTTGTGGTTCAACTCGCTGAAGTGGACCGAACCCCTGATTGCCTCTTATGCCGCTGGCCAGCGTGGCAGTGCGACCTACCTCAACCGAGCCGCTGACATCGCGCGGGACTGGGTGGGCACTTACCCGGAGAGCACGCCGGGCACCCTTCCGGGATGGAACGATCAGGCCACCTCACTGCGCAGCGAAACGCTGGCGTGCTTAGCCAAGTATCGAAGTGATGCATGGTTGCTGGCAGCGCTCGATGCTCATGGTCGGCACTTGGCCAATGCCCGCAACTACTCAGGGGATTGGAATCACGGGCTGGAGCAAAACATCGGTCTGCTCGCCGTTTCTTGCCTGCGCGACAATGCAGCCTGGCAGCAGGTCGCACAGGATCGCGCCCACCGAGCTCTGGTGACGACCATCGATCCGCAAGGCGTCTTCAATGAGCAGGCCCCCGGCTATGCGCCATGGACGATGACCCGATGGTGGACCCTTGATGATGTCCTTCTGGGGTGCGGACTTCCGAGCCTGCCGGATCTGCAGGCACGAATGGCGGCGATGGCCGAGTTCCTTGCGGCGGCGACTCAGCCCGACGGCAAACTTGTGCAGATCGGCGACACCTATGCCGAGTCGGTGCGCTCCGATGTTGCATCGCAGTTTCCGCACACGCTGTATGCCAGTTCGCTGGGGACGCGAGGGAGTCCTCCGGCAGCGGCCCGCATCGTCTACTCAGCGGGCTATGTGTTCTCGCGCTCAGGGTGGGGATTGTCTCGTCCGTTTGGCAGCGAGTCATTGACGACCTTGCGCTTCGGACCTCGCCGATATGCCCATGGGCACTTTGACCATGGCTCACTCACGATGTACGCCCGCGGACAACGCCAGCTCGTGGATGCAGGCCATTACGGGTACGCCGCAGGGGCGTATCGCTCGTGGTTGATCTCGCCAGCGGCTCACAACACCCTGACCGTTCCGGGGGTGCCCCTACGAACCTACGGAGTCTCGACTCTGACTCGCAGCGCAGTGTCGGCAATGGGGGAGTTCAACGAAGTCAGTGACGACGCAGGGACCTCCGGTGGGGCCTATCAGGGATTGGTGCGTACCCGGGGGGTCTACCTCCTGCCCAACGCTGCGGCAATGGTGGTTCTTGACCGGACTAATGCCTCGAAGTTGCGGTGGATGTACACCACGAAGGCGCGAAGGAAGGTGCAGTGGTGGCACTTGGATCCGTCATTCAGCGTGGCGTATGCCAGTCGATCGCGCATCACTGCTGTGTCACCGGCAGGTAACCAGATCACGGTTTTGGCGGTGCCTTTTCCCGGCGAAACTTTGCCGGCTGGCACTCTGCGTGCGGTTCGTGGCGCGACATCGCCCTACCAAGGGTGGGTCTCGACAGCACAGGGATCACGCACGCCAGCTGTAGCGGTTGGGCGCACGACGACCACCTCGCGCATGTTGACGGTGGTCGTGCCGGCGGCGCGAGGTACTGCTGTTGCCGGTTCCATGCGCCCCTTTGGCACTGGGTGGGTGCTGGATCTGGCCATCGGCGCGGCTCGCTATGCCGTCAAGGTCTCAGCCGGAGGCTCACTTTCGCGCTAATCTCCAGCAGGCCGATCTGTCGATCGGTGCGAGCCGGCGATGCGTGTGGTTGTCGGGGTAAGCCGCCAACGATCAGGAGCTGCCGTGGCCAGCCAGTGGGATCTCATCGGCGATCTGATTCCCGATGACCACGCCCGACAAGTCCAGTCGACTTATTACGTCGAGCAAGTCATGACAAGCGAACAGAAGCCCTCACTGGTCGTGGATCTGGGGTGCGGGTTGGGCCGTACCGCTCGCCTCTTTCGTCGATTCGATCCTTCGGTGAAGTGGCTGGGCATTGATATTTCTGATTCACCTGAGTCGCTGGCGCGTGAGGCCACTGAGGGCATCGTCTTGTACGACGGTGAACATTTGCCGCTGGCCGATAACTCCATTCCGCTCATCTACTGCCATCAGGTGTTAGAACATGTGCGGCGCCCATGGATCACCTTGGCTGAGGTGGAGCGGGTGCTGCAGCCCGGCGGCTTGTTCATTGGCAGTACCTCGCAGTTCGAGCCCTACCACTCGTACAGCGTGTGGGGGTACACACTCTTTGGTTTCCGGCTCCTGATCGAAGGCGTCAATCTGCAGGTAGAAGAGCTGCGGCCAGGAATTGACGGTGTGACTTTGATTAACCGCGCGTACAACGGCAGGCGCCCGGAGGACAGCAAATGGTTTGGTGAGGAATCACCGGTGAATCAAGAGATCGACAAGTGGGGAAAGTCCACTCGGCGCGGCGCCAAACTGGTCAATAACCGCAAACTCGAATTTTGTGGGCAGTTTGCCTTCAAGGTGCGCAAGCCCTTGTAGGTCGCCAAGGCCTCAGGCGGGCACCAGCATGGTGGCCGGTGCTGCGGGAACCAAGATCTCGGGACCGGTGGCCGTGCGCACATCGTCAACGCTCACGCCGGGTGCCACTTCGCGCAGAACGAGCCCATCATCGGTGACATCGAGCACTGCCAGATCGGTAATGATGCGATCAACGACGCCTCGTCCGGTGTAGGGAAGGGTGCACTCGTCGACAATCTTGTGTGACCCATCCTTAGCAACATGCTCCATCATCACGATCACAAGTTTCGCGCCGTGGACAAGGTCCATCGCGCCGCCCATACCTTTGACCATCTTGCCGGGGATCATCCAGTTCGCCAGATCTCCGCGGGCGGAAACCTGCATGGCGCCAAGGATGGCGGCATCAATGTGACCGCCACGAATCATGCCGAAAGACAGCGAACTATCGAAGTACGACGAGCCCGGGAGCACGGTCACGGTCTCTTTGCCCGCGTTGATCAGATCGGCGTCTTCCTCGCCCTCCCAGGGGTAGGGACCCACACCCAGGATGCCGTTTTCGCTTTGCAGCACGACCTCCACGCCAGCGGGTAGGTAGTTCGGGACCAATGTGGGCAGCCCAATTCCGAGGTTTACATACTGACCGTCGCGCAGTTCCAGCGCCACGCGCGCGGCTAGTTGTTCGCGAGACAGTGCCATGTCAGGCCACTCCTTGCTCGGCTCGGGGACGCACAGTGCGTCGTTCGATGCGCTTGCTCCCGATCTGCTCGGGGGTCAGGGCAACAACTCGTTGCACGAAGACTCCTGGCAGGTGAATGCGGTCGGGATCTAGTTCACCGGGCTCGACGATCTCTTCGGCCTCTGCGATCGTTACGCGACCCGCCATGGCACACAGTGGGTTGAAGTTGCGGGCGCTTTCGTGGAAAACCAGATTGCCATGGCGGTCAGCGACGGCCGCGCGCACCAAGGCAAAGTCGGTGGTAATCGAATCCTCCAGCACATAGCTGCGACCGTTGTATTCGCGGGTTTCCTTGGCCGGGGACGCAAGAGACACTGACCCGTCGGCGTTGTAGCGCCACGGCAGGCCACCATCGGCAACCTGCGTGCCTACTCCTGCAGCAGTGAAGAAAGCAGGAATACCGCAACCGCCAGCGCGTAGCCGCTC
>DPWC01000128.1:0-1144 GCA_003529305.1 Actinomycetota bacterium | reverse complement strand
TTGTTCTCGCCAACATACGACGATGTCGTCCGGGCAATGCGCTTGTCTGTGAGCAGGATGCCTAATCCCCAATCGTCAACACCGCAGTTGTTGCTGACCACCCGCAAGTTGTCGGCACCGGTGGCGTGAAGTGCCGCGATCAGCTCGCTGGGAATTCCGCACAGGCCGAAGCCACCAACGGCGATGCTCGCACCGCTGGTGATATCGGCAACGGCCTCGGCTGCTGAGGCGACCTGCTTGTCCATGCCGTCTGGCCCTTTCCTGCTGTCTGCGTCCTGCCGTCAGGCGGGAGGGGCACCGCGCTTCCCGTGCGGCGCGGGCTGACCCTACCGATCCGCCGGAGATCGCACCGGGCCCTTGGCACATATGGGTTTCCCGGCCTTCGGCTCAAGCCCGCTGGGGCTTATGCCGATGACGAACGGGTGCCGGTTGGCACACCCCCTCTGCCCGTTCGAAGCGCCCCTTCCCCGACGAGACGACGGACGATGACTGCCACCCCGTGCCCGCCCAGCCTGACCGCAGAACCGCGGTCCGGTCGCACGCGTGTGCTCGGCGCAGTCGCTGGTCTTGCGGTTATCGCCGTTGCCCTGACTGGTGGAGTTCTTCCGTCCGCTGCACACGCGGCCGGGTCGGTGCCGGCGTCTTTCTCGTTCTCCGGCGGCGGCTGGGGTCACGGCGTGGGTCTGAGTCAGGTTGGCGCCTACGGCATGGCGGCTGAGGGCAAGACCGCGTCACAAATCCTGACCCACTACTTCACGGGTACCACGGTGGCGCCGCGTACTGATGCGGTGGATCTGCGAGTGAATCTTTTGTACAGCGTCACCTCCATGTCGTTGCGTGGTGAGGCGTTGGGCGCTTCCGGTGGCGCCGTGGAAATCACGGTGGGCAGCACAGTGATCAAGGTGCCAGCCCGCGATGTCGCAACGCTGAAGACCTCAGGCTCGTCTGTGCAGGTCGCAGTGAACGGCACCGTGCGCGCGACTGGCAATCCGGTTGTGGTGCGGTGGTCGGGCACGCGCTGGCCGGGATCGACGGGCAGTCGCCCTGCTGTTCTCAATGTGGCTGGGCCCGGGCAGAACCTGGATGGCAATGGGCACCGCTACCGCTACGGCCGCGTGGAGGTCCGGTCGCGAACCAATGCCGC
>DPWC01000219.1 GCA_003529305.1 Actinomycetota bacterium | reverse complement strand
TTATGTCTTGCGTACGCGCGCGGCGCGACCCATCACGGTGTATTTCCGCGAAGCAGCACCGATCGAAGGTCTGTGCGCGTTGGCCGGCGTCGAAGTGATGGATCACGATGCCGACGGCCCTGGCACGGGCACCGGTGACGGTCGAACAGCGGCACTCAGAGTTCGCGGCAGCATGGATCCGTTGCTGAAATTTCTAGCGCAGCATTCGGTGGAATCAATTGTGGCTCCGCAGGCCGAACTTGAGGAAGTCTTTCTGGAGTACTACGGGGGATCGGCATGAGGAGGTGGTTCGCAGGCGCCGTTGTGGGGCTTGATCTACGCGTACGCCGGACCTCGTTAATCCTGTGGGTGCTCGCTACGGCCGTCATCGTGCTGTTGTACTCAGCGCTGTATCCCTCACTGCGCGATATCAGCGGTATTGATCAATTGCTACAAAGTCTGCCCAAGGCTTTGCAGGAAGCCTTCGCGATCCGCGACTACACCTCACCGACGGGCTATCTGCAAGCAGAGGTCTTCTCTGGGCTGTTGCCCGTTGTCGCTTTGGTTTTTGCCATAGGTCGCGGCGCGGCGGGCATCGCCGGGGAGGAAGAAGCAGACCGCTTTGAGGCACTGATGGCTCAACCGGTTTCCCGGATGGCTGTGTATCTGGCCAAAGCGGCCGTCATTGCGGTCGGAGTTGTGGCCATCGTGGTGGTGGGAACGGTGGTGCCGATCTTGGCGGTGGGGCCACTGTTCGATCTCACGATTGCGTGGTCCGCTGTGGCCGGTATGGGGGTGCACTTCGGTGCCTTCCTTCTGCTGTCTGGACTACTGGCGCTGGCCACCGGTGCGTTGACAGGGCGCAAAGCAGTGGCCATCGCCGTGCCCGCTGGGGTCTTTGCGATCGGCTTCTTCATCGAGACCATTGGCCGATCCGTGGATTGGCTCGGTCGCCTTCGCCCCTACAGCCCATGGCGCTGGTTCAACGGCAGCCAGCCACTGCAAAACGGCGTGCAGTGGACGGAAGTCGGCGTGCTGGCGGCTGCCTGCGTGGTGGTTCTGGTGATCGGCGCGGTGGGGTTTGCCCGTCGCGACCTTCGTGGGTAGGCGCTGACCCGAGCGCAAGGGAATAGTCAGGCCTTTGGCACAGTTAGCCCTTGCATTGATCCCGTTGCGTGGTGGCTGTCGCTGCGCCTGAGCACAGGAGTTCCTCGTGCCCCTTCCCCCGCTGGTGGAGCCGGCTGACGAGTTGACCGTTGATGAGGTCCGTCGCTACAGCCGACACATCATCATCCCCGAAGTTGGCATGGACGGCCAAAAGCGGTTGAAGAACGCTCGTGTGCTGTGTGTGGGCGCTGGTGGATTGGGATCGCCTTCCTTGATGTACCTGGCGGCTGCTGGAGTCGGCACGATCGGCATCGTGGAGTTTGATGTTGTTGATGAGTCGAATCTGCAGCGCCAGATCATCCACAGTCAAGACGACATTGGGCGACCCAAAGCGGAGTCAGCGCGAGACACCGTGCGCGGCATCAATCCGTTTGTCAATGTGGTGGTCCACAACGAACGCCTCGAGAACGCCAATGTTCTTGAGATCTTCAGTCAATACGACCTCATTGTTGATGGCACGGACAACTTTGCGACGCGCTACATGGTCAACGATGCTTGCGTTCTGCTGGGCAAGCCGTATGTGTGGGGATCGATTTACCGGTTCGAAGGTCAGGCGTCGGTGTTCTGGGCCGAACATGGCCCGCAGTACCGCGACCTGTACCCCGAGCCGCCGCCGCCGGGCATGGTGCCCTCGTGTGCTGAGGGCGGAGTACTCGGTGTGCTGTGTGCCTCGATCGGCTCGATCATGGGGACCGAAGCCATCAAGCTCATCACCGGAATCGGCGAGACGCTGCTGGGTCGGCTGATGATCTATGACGCCCTCGAGATGAGCTATCGCACCGTCAAGATTCGCAAAGATCCGCAAGGGGAGCCGATCACCGAATTGATTGACTATGACTACTTCTGTGGCACCGTCAGCGATGAGGCCACTGAGGCGGCCAAGGACTCAACGATCAGTGTGCGACAGCTCAAGGACATGCTGGACGCCCGTGGTCGTGGTGAGGCGGACTTTGAACTCATTGATGTGCGTGAGCCCAATGAGTGGGACATCGTGCACATCGATGGCGCCCGACTAATCCCCAAGGGTCAGTTCCTCAACGGCACAGCCTTGACGCAACTGCCGACCGACAAACCAGTGGTTCTGCACTGCAAGGTTGGTGGCCGATCCGCTGAAGTGTTGGCCGTCGTCAAGGGAGCCGGTTTCGCCGATGCTGTGCATGTCGGCGGCGGAATCGTGGCGTGGGTGAATCAGATCGAGCCGGAGAAGCCCTCGTACTAAGGCCAGTGCTCAGTCTTCTTTTGTACTGCGCTTGCCGAGCCCGTCGTCGGAGAATCCACACTTCTTGTGTGTTCCGTCGCAAAATGGCTTGGAGTTGCTCTGCCCACAGCGGCACAGGAAGAACTTCTCTCCCTCACGGATGAGTTCACCGTCTGAGCCCACGATGCGAACGGGTCCTTCCACGGTGTACCAGCCGTTTTCGGCCAAGGTGATGGTGACCGGGGCCTCGCTCATGGGAATACTCCTTCGTTGTTGGTGGAAGGCATCTTTGCGGGCGGTGCCAGACCTCGCACCTTGGCCCGGCTAGGTACGGGCGGGGCCGAAGATCAAACCCCGCTTGCTGAGCCAGTTGGCGGACAGCCAGCCGATCGGAACTGGAATCCAGAAAGTAACAACGCGGTAGAGCAGTACAGCGGACAGCGCGACGCCGGCAGGAACTCCGGCAGCGGTCACCGAAGTTGTCAACGCCACCTCGACCGCACCGATCCCACCAGGTGTGGGCACGGTGGCCGCCAATGTGCTGCCGATAAGAAACACCAGTGCCAATGCAGCCAAGGACGCCGATCCGCCGTAGGCGCGAACACAGGACACCAACGCGAGGATGTACGCCAGATTCATCAGCAAGTTTCCGCCGAAGCCGGTGATCAGGGCGCGGGGACTCTGGAGAACCTCAACCAGTCGGGGTAGGCCACTGGCGAGTAGGGGTTGAGCGCGTTCGTAGGCGAAGCGACGAAGTGGCGGGATCGCCAGCACGATCAAGGCCAGTGTGATGACGACGGTGACGACCAGCACGATGCCTTCGGAGGGAGTCAGCAGCGCTTCGGGTCCGGTGCCAGCCAACGCGCCGAAGATCAAGACCATCACCACGCTGGCGATAGCGGCCGACACCTGAGTGACGCCCACGGCGGCGATGGCGGCACCGGTGGGGACTCCGGAGCGTTGAAGAAACGAGGTGTTGATACCCACCGTGCCGACGAGGCCGGGGGCGAAGAGTCCGTAATAGGTGGCAGCGAAGTGAGCCAGCAGGGCAGGCAGGCGCCTGACTTTGGCGGGCGTGAACCCGATCAAGCTCAAGGTTCCGCCCACATAGGTAAGAAACGACATGACCAGTGCCAGTGCGGCCCAGGCCGGTGCAGCCGATCGGAACAGCCCGACGAAATCGACGGTACTCAGCTGCGGCAGCAGCAGATAGGCGGCAACAGCCAGACCAACAGTTCCCACGATGGTGCGGATGCCAAAGCGCGCGATGCCAGGCTCCGGACCTTCGACATCGGGTACCAGTTCGGCGACGGCAGCGCGCAGTTCTTTGAGCAGGGCTTTGTAGTCGGGGATTGTGCGGCGGGCATCATCGGACAGGGTCAGGGGTTGCAGTAGTCCAGCGATGGCGGCAACGCGCTCGGGCCCCATCTGCTCGGCGGCAATCTTGACGGCCCGTCGCGCCCCCACCAGTGCAGCACTGGTGGTCAGGAATTCCGCAGTATCGACAGAGAGGGCGAAGTCGCTGGCGGCGACATCGCCGGCGCGAAAATCGGTGATCGCCGCTGAGCCGTCGGAGGCGATCACCACATTGTTGGCGGTCAAGGTTCGGTGCGCGATGCGTCCGTCATGCAACACCTTGACGGCTGACCAGACGGCTCGTAGATCGGCATCGTCTACGGCATCTAATTCGGCGAGAGTGTGGCCAGGAATGAAGTCATAGGCGATGGCTGCGGCATAGACACCGACCTCGGTGACGGCGCGCACACGAGGCACCGGTGCACCGCAGGCAGCGGCCGCCATGGAGACCATCGCCTCGTGTTCAAGGGAGCGTCGCAGCGACAGGTGTACCGGGCGCGCAGCCGGCCTGATCACCCGAAGTTGTCGCCACAGTGCTGTGGCGAGCCCGGCACCCTCCTGATCGCGGTCCAAGACATGCACCAGCACTTGGTGACCGTTGTCAGCGGTTCGGGCGTCGTACCAGCGATCAAGGCCCGGCTGGGCGGCCAGTCCACTAGTGGAACTGGTGGCCATTGTGCGCTCGTGCAGCGAGGTGATCACCAAACCGGCGGCAGCCAGTGCAGCGGCAACGGCTTCACCATCGGGGCGCTCAGTGGGCGTGCCAATGAAATACCGAGCAGCCAGGCCCACAGCCATTCCCAAGAGGATCGATTCAGCGACGGCGACGAGAGTCAGTGAACTGGCCAGTACCTGGGAGGCAGCGACCGAAGCGATCACCAATACCGATGCGGCCTGCCATCGCGTTCGTCCCCCTAACTGGGCGACCACCAGGAGTGCGACTACGGCCGCGATGCCCGCACTCAGTGGCAGAGTGCGTGAGCCGTTGGGGAGAACTTTGGTGAGGGCCTCGATCACGCGCGGTGGTTGTAAAGCGACGAGGGCCAGCCGCAAGCCCAGAGCCAGAGCTCCCGTGACAGCGGCGGCACCGAGGGCCGTGATGGTTTGACGCACTCGACGGCGCACCAGAAGATCAATGGACACCGCCACTGGAATGATCAACAGACCCAGTCCGCCCAGCAAAATGACGACGCGCAGCAACGCGGCCGGCAGGCCGGTTACCACCCCGATGAGGTCGATCTCGGCTCCTGATGCGGTGGTGGCAGCCAAACTGGCAAAGACCAGTACGGCGGCAGCCGCCAGCAGAGTGATCACCAGACGCAACAGGTCCCGCGGGCGCCGAACTGCGGTTGGCAGTGGCGCTTCAGAGACCACCGCGGGTGCGGGGGTCTGCGGGAGATCGGCGGCCATGCGGAGCATCGTGTCACGCCGATGCGAACTCCCGTATTCCATCACCGATTGTCAGGGCTTCGGCCTAGGGTGGCGGTCGATGAAAAGGGGGCCAATGGCGAAAGGGCAGGCATCAGCCGTTCGGCGTGGCATCGGCGTGCAGTTAAACCCACGCCCTGTTCCGGAGAGCCGGCCGCTCGAGCCTGACGCTTACCAGCAGACGGCCATTGAGCGGGCTGGGGCACAAGGCAGTGGTCCGTTGCTCATCCTTGCCGGGCCAGGCACGGGAAAGACTGCCACGCTGGTCGAATCTGTAGCGGCACGAGTCGATGCGGGTACGGCGCTGGATCGAATCTTGATCCTCACCTTCAGTCGTAAGGCAGCTGACGAGTTGCGGCAGCGAATCGCCGAGCGATTAGGAGCCAAAGGTCGAGGTGCCGAAGCATGGACTTTCCATGCGTTCTGCTTTTCGCTGGTGTCACGCCTGGCCACTGATGGTCACGATGACCCGATGCCGATCCGGGTGATTTCGAATCCTGAACAGGACTTTCACATCCGTGAGTTGCTTGGTGACCATGCCGATCCCACTCCTCTTCGTCAGGGCTTTGCCAGTATCGAGGGGATGAGTGCGGCGATCGACACTCTCGGTTTCGCCACCGAACTTCGGGCTGTGTTGACCCGGGCGACCGCGCTCGGACTAGAGCCGGTGGGGCTGCGACAAGTTGCTCAGCAATCTGGCCGGATCGAGTGGGCGCGGGCGGCTGATGCGTGGGAGGACTACCTCGAAGCATTGGCGAACCAGAATTTGGTCGACTTCGCTGAAATGGTGCAACGAGCCGTTGACTGGCTGGAAACACCGGCGGGTGCTGCGGTGGTGGAAGATCGCTATGACGCGGTATTTGTTGATGAATACCAGGACACCGATGTTGTTCAGGAGCGTCTACTGCAGACCACCGCTGGGAATGGGCGTGACTTGGTCGTCGTTGGTGACCCCGACCAATCCATCTATGCCTTCCGTGGGGCAGAGGTCGGCAACATTGTGAACTTTCGCGATCGCTTCCGTGCCGTATCCGGCGAGCCTGCCGGTGTGGTGGAACTGCGTACCTGTCGGCGCAGCGGCCAGCGGCTGATTGACCTGGGTCGAGCTATTTCGCACCGGCTGCCGTTAACCGGTGGGCTCACTGATGCCTCCTTCCGTGATCGCATCCCAGCAGGACAAGGCGACGATTCGGCGATCGATATTCGGCTGTACGGATCGACCCATGAGCAGTACGACGACATTGCCCAGCAGTTGCATCGTGCGCACCTTGATGCGCACAAGCCGATGTCGTGGTCCTCGATGGCCGTGCTGGTTCGCTCCGGTGTGCGCTCGATTCCGGGTCTGCGCCGAGCTTTACAGTCGGCGGGGATTCCGGTGGAGGTGGCCGGCGATGAGATTCCACTGCGTGATGACCCAGCGGTGGGCCCTCTCCTGCTGGCATTGCGCATGGTGGTGGCGCCAAGCACATGCGATCCCGATGACACCCGCCAACTCCTGACGGGTCCTCTGGGCGGTGCCACCATGGAGGACTTGCGATTCTTTGGTCGGCAGTTGCGGGCAGCTGAGCGGATCAAGCGTGGCCCAAGCGGAGTCATCGCCTCGTCAGACGAACTGATCCATGGCGTTGTGGGCGATCCAGGACTTGCCGATGAATTCGATGGGCCGGGAGCTCGGCGGGCTCAGCAACTCGGGGAATTGATCCTGCTCGCTCGAGCGGTCATGGATGGCGGTGGAACGGCGCACGAGGTGCTGTGGAGCTTGTGGGAGCAGAAGCCGCAGCGCGATGGTGGTTCGCCGAGTTGGGCACACGAATTGGAGGATGCTGTCTTTCGGGGTGGCGCCCGTGGTCGTCGCGCAGATCGAGATCTTGATGCCATCGTGGCTCTGTTCACACTCGCTGCTCGTGAGACAGAGCGTGGTTCTTCTCGCGGAGTAGCAGCCTTTCTTGACCAATTGTGGAAGCAGGAATTTCCGGCGGACACGCTTGCCGATCGCGGTATCTCTGGCGAAGCCGTGCGCGTGATGACGGCTCATCGGGCCAAGGGCCTGGAGTGGGACTTCGTGGTTCTTGCCGATGTGCAGGAAGACCTGTGGCCAGACCTTCGCCGCCGTGGAGGTCTGCTCAACGCTGACCTCTTGACGCGCGACGGCATAGCACTGCCCGCCCCGACTCACACGATGCTTGCCGAGGAGCGCCGACTTTTTTATGTGGGGGTCACGCGCGCCAAACGCTCGTTGCTGGTCACTGCCATTGATGGCGACGATGAAGCCGGGCGACGATCCCGATTCGTTGATGAGGTGCTAGAACATCTCGACCTCCCGGCCGAGGAAGCTCTCGTTCGGCACGGAATGCAGGATCGCGACCTAGGGTCCTCGATGGTGGATCTCGTGGCGGACCTGCGTCGAGCCTTGCTGGATCCCGACACAGTTGAGGCGGATCGCGAGGTAGCAGCACAAGTTCTCGCACGGCTGTCACAGATTCGTTC
Source organism: Actinomycetota bacterium (assembly GCA_003529305.1). Lineage (GTDB taxonomy): Bacteria > Actinomycetota > Actinomycetes > UBA12327 > UBA12327 > UBA12327. Next base: position 3,683 of record DPWC01000219.1, on the reverse strand, counting down.
GCCCCACGGACCGGTAGCCCGCGGGGCGCACCCTGACTCCTGGTGGGGTCTTTCTGATGCCACGGGAGCCGATATCCCGGTGTATGCGCCGGACGAGGAAATTCGGTTGTCAGGATCGCAGTTGGAAACCTTGCAGTCGTGTCCACTGCGTTGGTTCCTCTCAAAGAGTGTGCGTGCTGAGGGACGACGGAAGGATCAATTGGCCACAGGAGCTGTCATTCATGCTGTGGCGGCCGAGGCCTCGCGGACTGGAGCAGCGGTGACCGAGGCCGATCTAGTCGAACAGGTTGAGGCAGCCTGGGCGCGCATTGGGTTCGAGACTCAGTGGCAGGCTGAGGCTGAACTCGGCAAAGCCCGCGAAGCACTGGCCGCATTCACCCGATGGCACAACGAGGCGATGACCAAGCAGCCGCGATTGCTCATCGAGGAGCGGTTCTCTCGCACTGTCGACATCGGTGGACGCAAGGTAAGCCTCTCGGGGAGCATTGACCGTCTCGAGATTCTTACGGTGGGCAACGAGGACGGCAAGACCACCACTATGCGGGTGTTCGACCTCAAGAGTGGGAGAACAACTGGTCGGACTGAAAAGGGTGTGAAAACAGATCTGCAGCTCGGTCTCTACCAGTGGGCTGTGGCCTCATCTGTGTTGGGGGCTGACGGGCTTGATGGCTTGGACGAAGTCGCATCCTTCAAGGTGGACGAAGGCTCGGTCACGCTAGGTGAGGCTGCATTGGTCTTTCTTGGCAAGCGTCTCTCGGGCGGCCGGCCCACCGTGTGGACGCAGGACGGACTCCAGATTGATGATGTCGCCTCTGTTGAGAGTTGGGTGGATGAGACGGTCGAAGACCTCGTTGAAGTAGTGGCGCAGAGCCGTTTTTTCGCGCGACCCACTGAAAAGACCTGCCGGTACTGCGAGTTCACCCAAGCGTGTCCGGGTCAACCCTCGGGTGGACAGGTGGTGCGCTAATGCTGCGTGACCGACGCGATCTTGAGGCCGTTCTGGCGATGATCAAGGGCCAACCCGGCGGTGACATCCGGCTGACTGACGAACAATGGGCGGTGGTGAGCGCCGATCTCGGGCCCATGTTGGTGCGTGCCGGGGCGGGCACCGGTAAGACCGCCACCATTCAGGCGCGCGTGCTGTGGCTGGTGGGGACCGGCCAAGTGGCCCCCGATCGCATTCTTGGGTTGACCTTTACTAATAAGGCAGCTGGTGAGTTGGCAGAGCGAATCTCCCACGGGATTGAGCACCTGCGGACATTCCTAGGCGACGGCTTTCCCTCGCCGCCGTTGGCTGATGAGCCGGAGAGTTCCTTCGCGGTATTTGAGGGTCCCACGATCCTGACCTACGACTCCTATGTGGGCCGCCTGGTTCGTGAGCACGGTCTGCGCGTTGGTGCTGAGCCTGATGCCCGACTCCTTGGTACACCAGAGCGCTATCAATTGGCTACTCGGGTTCTTCGGCGTCCCGGAGTGCAAATTGCGGGTAACCCCACCCTCGCCACCGTAGTGACAAATTGCGTGGCACTTGATCGCGATCTTTCTCAGCAATGGGTCAGCATTGAAGAACTTCGTAAGCACACTACCGAACTCGAGCCGTTGATTGTGCAGGCGATCCAGGAAATTGGCCTCAGTAACGAGACCGCTGGCTCTTCCGACGACGAGCTGGCCATTGCGGGACTCAAAGCCGTTCACATGCGAACTAGCCTGTGCAATGTCGTGGAGATGTTCCGCGCAGAACGACGCCGATTGCGAGTGACCGACTTCTACGAGCGGATAGGTCACGCAATCACGGCAGCTCAGCTGCCAACGGTGCGTCAATTCGAGCGTGATCGATTCGACCTCGTCCTGCTTGACGAGTATCAAGACACCTCCGTCGCTCAGGAGGAATTGATGGCTCTGCTCTTCAATGACGGCTTTCCATTGACGGCAGTTGGTGACCCACTGCAGGCGATCTACGAATGGCGCGGTGCCTCTGCTGGGACGATGGAACGGTTTCCGGAACGCTTTGCTACGACGGTGGACGCACCCGTCTTACCCCTGACCACCAACTATCGCAGCGGTCAACAAATCCTTGATGTAGCCAATGCTCTGACAGGCACTTTGCGTGAGCCGGAATCGATCGGCGCCCTTGAATCCTGGAGCGGCGCACAAGATGTGGGCAATGTCGAGATTGCCGTCCATAAGGATTTCCAGTGCGAGATCGTCCACGCCATTGACTGGATCCGCTTGCGTCGCGCCGAGGGCTGGTCGTGGCGTGATGTGGCTATATTGATGAAAACTAAGACCGATATAGACCGCTGGTACCAAGCTCTGGAAGAGGCGGAGATCCCCGTCGAAGTTGTCGGTATCCAGGGGCTTCTTGCGGTGCCGGAAGTAGCGGATGTAGTCGCCACATTGCGCCTCATTGACGATCCCACCTGCAATCCGGATCTCGTGCGCCTACTGACTGGACCTCGATGGTCTATCGGCCCGTCCGATCTGCGCATCCTCGGTCATGTGGCCACCGATCTGGCGATGCAGATGGATCGGGAGTCCCGGCCGGAGGCCACCCGAGAGGGCGTTCGCAGCGCATTTGAGGAGGATGTCGATCGAGCGGTGGCCGCGCGAGACACTGTAGAGACGCCCTCGTTGCTTGATGCGGTTCTGCTCGTCGGTAGGCCCGGCGCAAAGTTGCCGAAGGGAGCGGACCGACTGTCTGCGGAGGGCCGAAGCAAGCTCCTAGATTTCGCGTCAGCAATGCGCACTTTAAGGCGGTCAGCCGGTGCATCTCCCAGCGACCTCGTGCAGCAAGTGGTAGAGGCCTTCGATCTGGACATTGAGGTGCGAGTGCGCGACGGTGGGGTAGGATCCCGAGCACTCCAGCACTTCTTTCAGGTCGTTGATGACTTTAAGGGTCTTGATGGTGGAGTCAGCCTTCGTGCACTGCTTGCCTATCTTAGTGCAGCCGGTGACGACGACAATGAACTTGATCACGCCTTGCCTTCGGCAGACGACTCCGTCAAGTTGATGACCATCCACAAGGCAAAGGGCCTTGAATGGCCGTGCGTTGTCCTCCCCCTGTGGCTGAACAATGTCTTTCCCTCTTACCAAGGAAGGGCTAAGTGGACTTCCCAAGGGCACGCGGTACCGGTTGATCTTCTCCGCGATGGCCATCGCTTTAGGCGCATTGAGAACTGGGCTAACAAGGAGGCGATCAAAGGCCACAACGCCGAGTTGCTGCAGGCTACTCGCACTGAGGACCGTCGTCTGGCCTATGTGGCCGTCACTCGAGCCCGACAACATCTGCTGTGCTCAACGCACTGGTGGGGACCGACACAGGTGACACCTCGGGGTCCATCAACCTTCCTCACCGAAATCCAGCAGGTCCCGGGCGTGGTGCGCGAGTTTGACGCACAGCGGCCGGAAAAGACCGTCAAAGGTGAGTGGAGCAACCCCATGCTGCGATCGCCGCTCGCACCTTGGCCGCCGCCCTCAGAACCAGAAGATCTCGCCCAACGCCGCGCTGCCGCTGAGGAGGTTCGCAAGCACTTGCCTTCTGACGACGCGGATGCAGTAACGATGAGTCCTGCGGAGGCTTTTGATGGCTGGCCCGTGGCCTCAACGGAGCGCGCAGAGGAATGGGTGCGGCTGGCCCGCGCCCTCTCCGTGGAGGCCCTAGAGGAAGCGCAACCTGTGCTCGA
>DPWC01000066.1 GCA_003529305.1 Actinomycetota bacterium | reverse complement strand
CCGTGCTCGCGAGCGGCCAACAAAGTCTTGGTGACCAGCACATCCACCACGGCTTCTTGAAACGACGCGGCAACTTCAGCGACCGCGATCTGATTCCCTGCGGCCTGCTGCCCCTCAACCCAGCGGGCAACGGCGGTCTTGAGTCCACTGAAGGAGAAGTCGTATCGATGCTCGCGCATGTCGTGGGCCGCTGTGAGTCCGCGCGGAAATTCGATGGTGACGGCACCGTCCAACGCTGCGGCATCAAGATGCGGGCCACCGGGAAATGGCAGGCCCAAGAGCCGGGCGACTTTGTCGAATGCCTCACCGGCTGCATCATCGATGGTGGCACCCAACGGCGTCACAGCGTGAGTGATGTCATCCACGAGCAGGACGCTGGAGTGCCCTCCGCTGACCAGTAGCGCAAGAGCCGGCTGCGGCAGTGGTCCGTGCGCTAATCGATCGACGGCAACATGACAGGCCAGATGGTTGACGCCGAGCACCGGCCGCTGCAAAGCCAGGCCGAGAGCCTTGGCAGCGGCAACACCCACCAGCAGCGATCCCACCAAGCCAGGTCCGGCCGTAACTGCCACGGCATCGATATCGCCAAGGCGCACACCGGCCTCATCACAGGCACGGTGCAGGACTGGCACCAGCGCCTCGGTGTGGGCACGGCTGGCAATCTCTGGAACCACACCGCCGAACCGCTCATGTTCGGGGGCACTGCTGGCCACCGCGTCGGCCAACAGGGTCGTACCCCGCACGATGCCGATGCCTGTCTCATCACACGAGGTTTCAATCCCCAGCACTACTGGCGCCGTCACAAGGCACCCGCCAAAGACTTCATCATCACGATCGCTGATGCGCCTGGTGCGTAGTAGTTCGTTCGTACCCCTGTGCGCTCGTAGCCCTGCGTGTCATACAACGCCAGAGCCGACGCGTTGTCGTCGCGCACTTCAAGAAATATGCGGGAGGCCCCCCGCTGACGCGCGTGATCATGGAGGGCCTGCAGCAGTGCTGCCCCCAAGCCTTGCCCCTGAACCTTCGGTGCCACGGCGATGGTTTGCACATCGGCGTCGGCGCCCACCACCATCACTCCGGCATAGCCCACAATCTCCTGGCCCACACACATCACGGCGTACCACCGAGTGTCGGGAACCTGTGCCAACTCGGACCAGAACGCCTCCACCGTCCACGGATCGTGGCGAAAGCACTCCACTTCCATCGCGTGCACAGCGGGCAGATCACTCCAGTGCATCGCCCGCAGGCTTGGCGTTTCGGCGAGCATCAGATACCCGTTCGGGCTCGAGGTTCGGCCGCATCCGGCGCGCGCAAGTACAGCGGCACCGGCTCGACCAGAGCCGAGCGATGATGAACATCCTGCGCGAATGCCGCGAGCTGACCGGCATCCGGCTGCGCTGATTGGATCGTGGGAAAGATCGTGGGATAGCGCTCTGCGGCATCGCCCAGTATCACCGCGCCGTCACCGATTTGCGCTGCGACCTCCTCTGGTGCACCCACCGCTGGCCCCTTGATGCGCAGACCATCGCGGTACTGGGCCCAGAAAACTTCTCCGCGTCGGGCATCCATCACAACGGCGACTTCACCAGGTGCATCGTGCGCATAAGCCACGGCATCCATGCTCACCACACCACGGCACGGAACCTGCAACACCGAGGCCATAGTGCGCGCACTGACGATGCCGACGCGCAATCCGGTAAAAGCGCCGGGACCAACCCCCACCACCAGTTCCGTGAGGTCAGCCATTGCTACCCCTGCAGTGGCCAGACATTGCTGCACCAGTGGAGTCAGCACCTCGGCATGGGCGCGAGCAGCCTGTGCCTCCATCAGAGCACGAACGCGTTGACCGTCATGCACGGCCACCGACACGGTGTCCGTTGAGGAGTTCATGGCCAGCAGCACCGGGCCAGCGTAAGCGGCTAGAGCGGCGCCAGCTCGAAGCCACCAAGGGCTTGAATCTCCACGGTGCGGGAGTCATCCTCAGTGAATCGGTCGATGCGCACCTCAAGGCGACGAGAGGCCAGTCCTTCGGCCAAGTTCTCGCCCCACTCCACGATCGTCACGGCATCGTCCATCGGCAGGTCGAGGTCATGCAGTTCGGCGGCAGAGGTCAGCCGGTAGGCATCAACATGCACCAACGGAATGTGGCCGGTGTGCACCCGCGCAATGACGAAAGTGGGTGAGGTGACGGCATCGTCCACACTCAGGCCACGGCCCACCCCACGAGTCAGCGTGGTCTTGCCTGCCCCCAGCGGGCCGATCAGCAGCACCACATCGCCCGCGCTGAGTTGTGCCGCCAAGGACACACCCAACTGCTCCATCTCATCGGCGCTGCTCACCACAAGGCGGTGGATGGTCGATGGGGAAGCACCGTTCGTTTCGTAATTCATCGCAGGGCCGCCGCGACGATCGCCAGGTCGTCACGCAATGCCGCCAGCGGTGCGCCGTTGGGGCCAAAGCGCAACGCAGCAGAAGGGTGGTAGGTGACCATCAGTTGGCGATCTCGAAATGGTTGTAGTCGACCCCGCTGCTCCCCCACACGCGCCTGGCGTCCTAGTGCCCATTGCATGGCCACGGTTCCCAACGCCACCACAATCTGCGGATCAATGAGCTGCAGCTGCTGATCCAGCCATGGCGAACACGACACGATCTCGGCACGCGTGGGCGTTCGATTCGCTGGCGGGCGACACTTCACGACACTGGTGATCGCGACACTGCTGCGTGGCAGTCCCGCATCGTGCAGCACAGTGTCGAGCAGTTGACCGGAGCGCCCGACAAATGGCTCGCCGGTGAGGTCCTCCTGGGCGCCAGGTGCCTCCCCCACGACGAAAACGCGAGCACCTGGCGGATGCTGACCCACAACAACATGCCCCCGGTCGGCGGCCAAAGCAGGACACACACGGCACTGCTGCGCTGAGTGCACCAGCTCGTCCAGCGACTGACACTGCGCGGCAATGTCAGCAGGCTGAGTCATGCGTTAGTTCCCCGTCACCGTGCGGACCACTCGCGGCCCGATCCGGGTGACGATCTCGTAAGAAATGGTGTTCGCCGCTTCGGCCCATTCGGCAACAGTCGGTGCACCCGTGGCTGCCGGTCCGAACAGCACCGCGGTGTCCCCTTCACTCACCACATCGTCACCCACATCGACGACCACCTGATCCATGCACACTCGGCCCGCCACCGTGCGGCGGCGGCCACCAAGCTGCAGCGGACCACGGCTGGATGCCGACAGCGGAATGCCGTCGGCATAACCCACGGGCAGCAGGGCAAGAGTGGTGTCGCGTTGCGTGGTGTATTCGTGGCCGTAGGAAACCCCGTGACCCGCTGGCACCCGCTTGACCTGGCTGACACGGGCCCGCAGCGTCATCGCGGGCTGCAACCCCAAGGTCTCGGGAGTGCCGACGAAGGAACCCGGCGAAATGCCGTAGAGGCCGATGCCCGGGCGAACAAGATCAAAGTGAGTATCCGGTCGAAGAAAGGTCGCGGCGCTGTTGGCCATGTGTCGAACTAAGGGAGAAACCCCTGCACCCTCCGCGATCGTGAGGGCATCGGTGAAGGCAGCGAGTTGGGCATCAATAACGGGGTGCTCCGGATGGTCGGCAAAGGCC
>DPWC01000197.1:5412-12655 GCA_003529305.1 Actinomycetota bacterium | reverse complement strand
ATCAGCGCCAATGCGGTCTGGCCAGCAAAGGAAGAGGCGAATTCGACATCTTGCTCGTCCCAATGAGTGTCACCACGCTCTCGTGACAAGGCGATGGTGCCCATGGGCCGCTCACCGGCATTCAATGGCAGCAATAGCGCGTTGCCCAATCGCTGGTATCCCGGGTCATCAGACCGCCCGAGCCCCCCAAGATCATCAATGACAACGGGTTTGCCGGTCTGTTGCGCCTGCATGGAGTACTTCCACGACTCATTGGCCACCATGCCTTGGAAACCTTCAACAGTCTCACCCAGCGCGACTTCGACCACCATGCGGCCGGCTTCGTCTTCCAGAATGATGGCCACGCCATCAGCGCGAGCGCATTCACGGGCGCGCTTGGCCACCAGATCAAGCACCGATCGGGCATCCGCGCCCGACAGAATCGAAGTCGTCACCTCCGTAGAGGCACGCAGCCACCGCTCACGGCGTTGGGCGCGTTCATAGACGCGCGAATTCTCGACCGCAATGCCAGCAACGGCAGCGAACGCCGACAGGTTTCGTTCGTCCTCGTCCGTAAACGGCCCGCCCCCGCGCTTCTGCGTGACATAGAAGTTGCCGAAGGTGCGGCCGTGGAGGCGAATGGGCGCCCCAATAAAAGTGTGCATCGGCGGATGGCCAGCAGGAAAGCCCACCGATGCCGGATGGGTCATCACATCGTCAATGCGCACCGGAGCGCTGGCGTGTTCGATCAGGCCCAGAACTCCTAGGCCCTCGGGAGAGTGGTCGATCCCCGCAACCTCACTGGGCGTCATACCCACATGAATGAAGTCAGCCAAACCACCGGTGTCGCTGAGTACACCCAATGCGGCGTACTGCGCATCAAGATATTCAACAGCTCCGCGGACCAACCGTTCCAAAGTGGATCGAAGGTCTTCACCAGCAGCCACCGCCGTGACGGCCTCAATGACCTCACCTTCACGATCCCAGCGCAGAGATTCAGACACCGCCTACAACACCTCGCGCGCGATCGTGATGACTCGATCATTGGCCGGCTGCTCGCCCACTGTCACCCGTACACCGACACCATCGAACAATCGCACTGATAGTCCTTGGCGTTCACAGGCCTGGGCAAACGACGCGGACTTCTCACCCAGCGGTAGCCACACGAAGTTCCCCTGTGGCGCTGGCGCACTCCAGACTGCCAGTGCTTCATGAAGCCGGACTCGCTCAGCCACCAAGTGATCAATGCGCACTTGGATCTCGCGACGAGCCGGCGGTGCGAGGCAGGCTCTAGCCGCTGCCTGCGCAACGGCCGATACTCCAAACGGGGTGGCAACAGCGCGCAACGCCTCGGCCACATGGGGCGCCGCGATCGCATAGCCCACCCGCAAGCCAGCCAAACCGAATGCTTTCGAAAAAGTACGCATGACACACAGGTTGGGGTGCGACTCCAGCATCGCCAGCGCATCAAAGCGAGATGGTGCGTCGACGAATTCGACATAGGCCTCATCCAAAATGACGAGAACATCGTGAGGAACCGCGCGCATGAAGGCCGCGAACTCCTCCCGAGCCACTGCTGTGCCTGTGGGATTGTTCGGGCTACACACAATGACAACGCGGGTGCGATCAGTGATGGCGTTGACCATCGCGTCAAGATCATGTCGATGCTCGCTGGTAACAGGAACCTGAATCAACCGAGCGCCTGTGACAGCGGCGATGATCGGATAAGCCTCAAATGAAGGGGTCGCCACGACGACTTCATCATCGTCATCGCAGGCGATCTGCAGCGCATGCTGCAGCAAGGCAACCGAGCCGGTGCCCACCGCCAGGGACATGGGATCAACACCTAGAAACTCCGCAAGGTCGGCAACCAGAGCCGATGCACCAAAGTCGGGGTACCGGTTGACACCGCGAGCGGCCTCGTCAATCGCCGCCAGGACACCGGGAAGCGGCGGAAAGGGCTTCTCATTGGAGGCTGCCTTGTAGGGCACGACACCCACCGGAGGTGGCGGCGGCGCAGCGCCAGCGCGATAGCGCGGCAATACCTCGAGGGCAGTACGCAGTCGCGGGCCGGAGTGGGAAGGACTCACGGACACGAGCCTAGACCTAGCGTGGGTCTGTGGGTCTCAGACAACGATTGCAGTTGGTACTGGCCGTCGTCGTGCTGAGCCTGCTCGTCATTACCGGAATTGTTGGGTGGCAGGTCAGTAGCGTGACGCAGGCCGGTCGCACCTTGACCCAAAGTGTTCAACCCTCCGTCTCGCTGACAAATGCCATCACCCGTGGCCTGCTGGATATCGAGGTCACCGCAGCGCGCCTTGGACTCAGTGGGTCGGCGCAGGATCGTGACGATGTCGATGCGACCAACATTGAGGTGCGCAAGGACCTTGATCGCCTTGTCACCACCACCTCCAGCGATGACGCATCGAACACCGCCGCCCTATCTCTTCAGAAGTCCTACATCACCTGGTTTGACAGCACCATCGCACCGGTCGTGGCTGCCGAAACGCTGACCGCACGGCGAGACGCACGACAGTTGCAGACCTCGCCAGCAGGAATTGCCAATGCCCAAGCGGTGCGCGATGACCTCAATACCGAAACTGCCTCTGTACTTCAATGGCGCAGCGACATCACCGATACAACGACACAAGCCTTTGATGTTCTGACCGTCGTGTTGGCGTTTGCTCTCGTGGTGCTGCTGGCCGTCGTGCTGCTGGTGCGTTGGGGGCTGCGCCGATGGGTGACCACACCGCTGCTGGCGCTGGCCGAGGATCTTCGGACGGTCACCGACGATGATCTCAACCACCGAGTCGCCGAACGCGGTCCTGCTGAGATTGCCCAGACAGCACACGATGCCGAATCCATGCGCCGATCTCTGGTGCATCACATTGACGAAGCCGTCGCCGCACGCGAGGCACTGGAACAACGCGGCCCAGTGGTGGCAGCACTTCGGCGCGAACTACAAGGACCGGTGGACCAGCCGACTCATTCGATCCCGGGCATTCAAACGGCCGGCCTTCTGCTGCCCGCTGAGGGAGTGCTGGCTGGCGACTGGTTCAGCACCTTGGTTCTCGCCGATGGCCGGCTTGCCGCCGTCATGGTCGATGTCTCCGGTCACGGACCAGCCGCCGGGCTCACAGCATTGAAGTTGAAGTACGCCATGACCACTGTGCTGAGCACAGGTGCTGGGCCCCGCGCCGCGGTGGAGGCGGCCGCTGCCGTGATGATTGATGAGCAGGAGCGCTTCGCCACCGCTATTGCCGTGACGGTGTCAGGCGCTGGTGATCTGGTGTGGTGCAACGCCGGCCACCCGGAGGGATGGATCGTCGGCGGTAGTGATGGGCAGCGGGTGAGCGTGACTGGTCCGTTGATCTCGGCGCTGGGTGGAACCTGGTCACAAGAGCGCACTTCACTGGCCGTGGGGGCAACAGTGATCCTGTGCTCCGATGGCCTGACTGAATCACGCGATACCCACGGAGTGATGCTCGGTGATGCCTGGAGCGATCAGAACATTGCCGACCTCAATCGCGGAACCGATTCCGCGCGCAGTGCTCTGGAATCCATTGCCGCTGCTGCCCGCGAACGAGCCGCGACTTGGCGAGTTGATGATCTAGCGCTGCTGGCGCTGCGCCGCACCGGCTGAGGAAAATCTCGTCAAGCAGTGGCGGTTGTCCGGTGGTGGACCGACTTAGATCTGCGGAATATCAGCAAATCGACTGTAGTGACCTTGGAAGGACACCACGATCTTGTCGGTGGGTCCGTTGCGCTGCTTGGCCAGAATCAGGTCTGCCTCGCCTTGCCGAACGGTGCTGTCATAGCGATCTTCGCGATGAATGAACAACACGACATCGGCGTCCTGCTCGATAGCGCCTGATTCACGGAGGTCGGACAGCATCGGCCGTTTGTCGGCTCGGGTCTCCGCAGCACGGTTCAACTGGCTGATCGCAATCACGGGAACCTCGAGTTCCTTGGCCAGCAGTTTCAGCGATCGTGAGAATTCCGAGACTTCCTGCTGACGACTCTCCACCCGGCGCCCGCTGCTCATCAATTGCAGGTAATCCAGAATCACAAGTCGCAATTCCTTGCGCTGTGCCAGCCGCCGACATTTTGACCGAATCTCCATCATGGACATGTTGGGTGAATCGTCGATAAAGAGGTTGGCACGATCAATACGACCCATCGTCTGGGCCAGAATCTTCCATTGATCTTCGGTGAGATTGCCGTTGCGCATGTTGTTCAGTGGAATACCGCTCTCGGCGGACAGCAGTCGCATGACGATCTCGCTGCGGCTCATTTCCAACGAGAACAAGACGCTGGTGAGGTCGTTCTTGATGCTCGCTGCGCGGGCAAAGTCCAAACCCAGAGTGGACTTACCAAACGAGGGGCGAGCGGCCACGACGATCAGCTGGCCCGGGTGCCAGCCATGGGTCAATTGATCCAATCCGGCGAAGCCGGACGGCACGGTGCGAAGGTTCTCGCCCTTCTGGATGGCTTCGATCTCGTCCACCGTGGATTGCATGACCTCGCCGAGAGCGAAATAGTCCTCGCGGGCCCGACGCTCGGTGACATCGAACACGGCGGCCTGCGCCTGATCAACGACATCGTTGACCTCACTGCCATCGTGGGAATAGCCCAACTGCACGATGCGGGTTCCGGCTTCCACCAAGCGCCGCAAGATGGCGCGCTCGCGAACAATCTGCGCGTAATACGACGCGTTAGCGGCTGTGGGAACTGACGAGACCAGGGTGTGCAAGTACGGCGCACCACCGACGCGGGCAATGTCGCCCGCCGCCGTCAGGCGAGCAGCGATAGTGACGGCATCAGCAGGCTCGCCTCGGTTGTAAAGATCAAGAACCGCCTCAAAGATCGTTTGATGGGCGGGCTTGTAGAAGTCGTCGCCACGGATTACTTCAACGACATCGGCAATGGCGTCTTTACTCAGCAGCATGCCGCCAAGAACGGACTGCTCTGCGGAGATGTCTTGCGGGGGTGTGCGCTCTAATGAGGGGCCAGAAACAACGGACACCTCAGCGACGCTCACAGAACACCTTCCTCGGCCACGGCGGATGGGGCCATTGTGCGACGGCCCACCGACATCTTGGCTGTGTTGCCGCGTGAGACCAAATTCCCCTGGGGACGGTGCTGGGGACTGTCCGTGGATGAGTGACCCATCGCTGGGGACAAGCCGGCCGTAGCTGGGGACAAGGGTGTGGACCGGTTACGAATTTTGTTGAGTCTGGATCGATAAACACACGCACGAAGGCTTACGGGGCAGGATTCTTGGCGGAAGTGTCACCACCCACAGCTTGGGGATGAGAAAAAGTTCACGGCCCCGCACCTTCACCAAGAAGGACGGGGCCGTGATGAGCCGATTCCGGTCAGCTAATCGGCCGCGACAACCTCAACAGCCAGAGCAGCCGTGACAGCAGGATGCAGATGCACCGTCACTTGATGGCGACCCACGGTCTTCACCGCACCGCGCATCGTGATGGTGCGCTTGTCGAGGTCCGGTCCACCTGCAGATTTGATCGCGCGAGCGATGTCTGCTGTCGTGATCGAACCGAAGAGCTTGCCGGTGTCGCCCGCGCGAGCTGGCAGTGACACCGCCAAAGCGCTCAACTGCGCCTGCACCTCTTGCGCGTGCTCCAGGCTACGGATCTCCTTGGCCGAACGCGCCCGCTTGATCTGATCGATCTGACGCTCGCCGCCACGGGTCCACCGCAGGCCCAAGCCACGAGGGATGAGGTAGTTGCGGCCGTAGCCGTCCTTAACCTCCACCACATCGCCTGGCGCACCGAGGCCGGAGACTTCCTGAGTCAGAATCAGTTTCATCACACGCCTCCTTAGCGAGCAGTTGAGGTGTAGGGCAGCAGGGCCATCTCGCGGGCGTTCTTCACGGCCTTGGCAATGTCACGCTGCTGTTGAACAGTGACGCCGGTGACTCGGCGAGCACGGATTTTGCCGCGGTCAGAGATGAACTTGCGCAACAAATTGGTGTCTTTGTAATCGATGTAATCGATCTTCGCAGCCTTGAGCGGATTGCTCTTCTTCTTCGGCTTGCGGACCGGAGGCTTAGCCATGATGTGTCAGTCCTTTAAGTCAGTGGAAAGTGATGAGTAGATGCAAAGAGGAGGTGCGATCAGAAGGGCGGTTCGTCGGCTGGAGCTGCGCCCCAGTCGCTGCTGCCCGTGGCTGGTGTGGCCCACGGATCGTCAGCCGGCACAGGGGAGCCGCCGTTATCGCCCCCGAAGCCGCCGCCACCACGCGAAACCTTGGTGACCTTGGCAGTGGCGTAGCGCAAAACGGGGCCGACATCGTCGACCTCGCACTCCACTGAGGTGCCCTTGCCGCCTTCGCGAGTTTCGTACTGACGCACCTTCAGGCGACCGGTGACCATCACGCGCATGCCTCGAGTCAGGGACTCGGCAACATTCTCGGCATATTGACGCCACACATTGCACCGCAGAAAGACAGTGTCACCGTCTTTCCATTCATTGGTGGCACGATCGAGCACTCGGTTGGTGGACGCAACGGTGAAGTTGCACACCGCCGCACCCGACGGCGTGAAGCGCAGTTCAGGATCTGCCGTGAGGTTGCCGATCACGGTGATCTGGACATCTCCCTGGGCCATCGAATCCCCCTACTTGGCGTCCGGCCGAATGACTTTGGTCCGCATGACCGCATCGTTGAGGTTCAACTGTCGGTCGAGCTCCTTGACGGCATCCGGGGCGCAGGTCATGTCGATGACGGCGTAGATGCCTTCAGGCTTCTTGTTGATTTCGTAAGCCATCCGGCGCCGACCCCAAATATCGACATTGTCAACAGTGCCGCCAGATTGGCGAACCACATTGAGAAAGGTGTCGAGCGAGGGCGCAACGGTGCGCTCCTCTAGATCAGGATCGAGGATGACCATCATTTCGTAACGACGCAAACCAACCCACCTCCTCTGGACTCAGCGGCCACGGTCGATCCGTGACAGGAGGGCTCCTGCGTCGCTGCAGGAAGCCCCAAGGGTAGCCCGGTAGCCTGACATCGCTGTCAGCGGCCCATACCGGGCGCAAGGAGGAACCATGAACGACACCGCACTGGTCGGCGCCACCTCAACCACCAAGCCACGCGGTCTTGCTCTGGCAGGTATCTGCCTCGTGCTGGGTGTGGTCACCCTTGTCATCGCGTTGGGGAAATCGTGGGGTTTCAGCACGACAGTGCATTGGGCCGGTGTGGTGATCGGTGTCGTCGGCTTCGGTATCTCGATCTACGCCCA
>DPWC01000197.1:0-5094 GCA_003529305.1 Actinomycetota bacterium | reverse complement strand
GGCACCTTTGCCGCCGTGAACTACTGGTTCGCGATCTCCTAGGTTCTGCAGGCTTCCACGCTCGGCCCCAGAGTCGATGATTTCTTTATGAGCGCTCTGCGGATTGGCTGCCATGTCGATCCCACCAAACCAATTGATGGGGCGCTAGAGCGCGGAGCGCAAGCCATTCAGATCTTTCTCGGCGATCCGCAAAAATGGACGAAGCCATCAGTGGTCTCCGAAGGTGGAGCAGTGGCCTTGCGCGAAGCTCTGGCACAGCACGACATTGACCTGTATATACATGCACCGTATGTGATCAATGTGGCGTCAACGAATAACAGGATCCGCATTCCCTCGCGCAAACTCTTGCAGCAGACAGTGGAATTAGCCGCTGAGTGTGGTGCGAAAGGCGTGGTGGTTCACGGCGGACACATCACCAAAGATGATCCCCCTGATGCGGGCTTCATCAACTGGCGCAAGGCTGTCGAGCAACTCGATGCGAGCGTTCCCGTCCTGATCGAGAACACTGCCGGTGGCAGTCACGCCACAGCTCGTCGACTCGATGCCCTCGGTCAATTGTGGGAAGCCGTCGGAGACTCTGGGATCGGCTTCTGTCTTGATACCTGCCACGCTCACTGCGGCGGTATCGACCTTAGTGACGCGGTGGATCGCGTTGTCGCTATCACCGGCCGCATCGATCTGATCCATGCCAATAACGCTCGCGATGATTTCGACACCGGGCGGGACCGGCACGACAACCTCACTGCCGGGACGATCGACGCACAAAGCATCGTCGAAGTCGTCCGCGCTGCCGGAGCTCCGGTGATCTGCGAGACACCTGGCGATGCCGCAGCGCAACGCGCGGACATTGAGTTTCTCCGCGCCAGCGCGTAAATAGCGACTGGCTACCGCACCTCAGGCTTCTGCCACACGATCATCCAAATCGCCCGTGAACATAGTCAAAGGTGCGGGTATCAGACGGTTCACTGAACATGGCCTCCGTTGGTCCGTGCTCCACGATCACCCCTGGCTTGCCTTGTTCCGCCAAGAAGAACGCGCATTGTTCGGAGACGCGTTGCGCCTGTTGCATGTTGTGAGTCACGATGACAATGGTGATGTCCTCGACTAACTCGCGGATCGTTTGCTCGATTCGACGCGTCGATGTCGGATCCAGCGCTGAACACGGTTCATCCATCAGCAGGACCTTGGGCCGCACCGCCAAGGAGCGCGCGATGCAGAGGCGCTGTTGTTGGCCACCCGACAGTGCACCACCGGGCTGGCGCAGACGGTCTTTGGTCTCATTCCAGAGTCCCGCTTTGGTGAGGCACTCCTCCACCAGGGTGTCTTTAGCGTCTCGATCGACTTTGCTGCCGGTAAGCCGCAATCCCGCGACGACATTGTCATAAATCGACATCGCGGGGAAGGGATTGGGCTTTTGGAACACCATGCCCACCTGACGACGAGCATCGGTGAGTCGTCGATTTGCCTCGTAAAGGTCCTCACCGTCTAGGAGGACTTCGCCGGCCATGGATGCACCCGGCACCAATTCATGCATCCGGTTGAGAATGCGAAGGAAGGTGGACTTGCCGCAACCTGAGGGTCCGATGAGTGCCGTCACTTGACCGGCCGGCATGGCCAAGGACACTCGATCCAGCACTTTGTTGGTGCCAAACCATGCCGTGATATCTCTGGCTTCCAGGCTTCCTTCCTCGCCACCATGCGCCACTGGAAGGGATGGGGCGGCAGGCGCCACGGGGATGTCGGTCGTGACCTCCAAAGTGTCGGCGACCGGTTGCTGGATCGACATGTTGCCCCTTCCTTTTTTCTTCCGTTACTTCGTCGTCTTACAGAACATTCGGCAACAGCAAAGCGGCTTGATTCATGGCACACATCGCCAGCAGCAGCACGACCGGGACGGTGATAACCCACGCCTGCCGGCGCCCCCACCGCAGCCACAACCAGATCACTCCCACACTCGCCAGGATCAGTGCCTGAAGCCAGAACACCAGACCCACCCACGCTGACGAGTCACCAGCGAGTGCAGCCTCAGCAGCGGGCAAAGCGCTGTCGGCGATAGCGGCTGGCGGGGCGGGCTGGGGTGTGCCTTGCAGCACGGCTTCAACCCGAACGACGCCAGAGGCGACAAACGGAAGGCCGCCAGCAGTGATCAGCGTCAGCCTGTTTTCCGGCAAATCAGCAGTGCCGGTAGCCGCTCGCGCACCTTCCAACACATTGACCACCGTGTAGGTGGCAGCCCCCTGTCCTGTTGTGGTCTGGATGCGCGCCCCCTTGCGGATATTCGGAAGTCCCGCAAACGGGCCACCAAAGGCAGCGCGGCGCGCCATGACGACACTGGATCCAGCTTGGCCAGGCAAAACGGAGCTGCGCTGATGCCCAGGCCCGTGGGTGAGAACGCGAGAGGTCGTGCCTTCAAAAACAACTTGCTTAACGCCGAGCGACGGGATGCTCAAGATGGCCATAGGAGTACCCAGAGGCAGTAGACGGCCATCTACTCCCTTGGGACTCACGGCAGCGGTGCCTTTGGCTAACTGCACCCGCAACGCGTCAAAGGCAACCTTTTGATCTCGGTGCTGGGTCAACGAACCCAGCACGGCCAGATTGATGACAAACCCGAGTAGTAGCGCGGCTGCGATGCACAAACTGGCACCCGCTAAGACCACGGTCGGACGAGTCCGGGCACCACTGTCGAGGGACGAAACCTCACCAGTGGGCCGGGACTCCTCCCGTGCAGTCTGCGTCAGGCTCATAGGACCTATGCGACCTTCTTGCGAGCCGTTGTTGCGGAGTTTGATGCGTAGCCGGCCTTACTCACCTTGACCGTGCAGGTGATGTAGCGACCACGATCAGCCGATACCAGCTTGTAGTTGTACTTGCGTGCCGCTGAGCCACTGATCGCTACGCCATTGCGCTTCCACTGATAGCTGTAGGTCAGTCGACTGAGTGACCAACTCCCGTTGGTCGTTTTGACTGTGTAACCCACTTTGAATGTGCCGTAGGTGTAGGGGGCCTTCGTCAATGTTGGTTTCGGACCAGCAGCCACCACCGCACCTGCGGAGGTTGAGGAGATGCTTCCCGTGACATTTGTCGCCGTGACGCGGCACGAGATGGTCCGGCTGTACAGGCTGCTTGGCAAGGTGTAAGTGCTCGCCGTGGCGCCCACAATCGGCACACCATTGTTGAGCCAGGCATAGGCCAGCGTCGTCGCATCCGTAAATGTGGCGGAACAGGTCTGTGTCTTGGTTACCTGGGCAGTCCCGGTTCGTACGGCGGCCGTGACAACAGTGGGTGCCGGCGGTGGTGGGGTGCTTTGCCATGTGTTGGTGGTGCCAATGAAATACACTGTGCCCTCAAAGGTGCCGTAGGTGGAGGCACCAATGGCGTTCTTGCAGATCACTGTGATGGTGTACGCCCCGCTATAAGTCGTGATGGCGGGCGACTGCAACGCTGCAAATGATGCAAAGGTCTCCGTCAACTGCACATTGAAGCCACCTGCGGAATTGCTGGGGAACGAGCTGATGGGAGTGTTGCCGACGATGTTCTCTGTCCCAGCCACTACGCCAGTTCCCGTCACTGTGGCCTTGATATTGGTGCCTTGATCACAAGCACCCGGGGTCTGGACCGTGATGACCGACGAGAGGTTTCCCGACGACGGCTCAATGGTCAGACTTCCTAATGTGCCGGCAGCTTGAGCTGGTGCGGCAAGCACCGAGACTCCCCCCACCAGCAGCAGAACTGTCAACACAGCCCGCAGTGTGGGTGTGGTCCGCCGGAGGCGATTCATGCTCATGGTCGTCGTCCTTTGTCTTCTTGGTGATGGTGGTTGCAGGGATACGGTGGACATGTCGGGCGGCATCACTTCGGTTGCCGACGAGTTACTCGCCACCGCCAGATGGCGAAGGCAACGATCAGGAACAACACAACGACGGCCCACCTGATGGATGCTGAGGAGGCTGCTGTGGTGTCGGCGCCGGAGGCAGCAGAACCCGCGATAGGCGTCGGTGTGAGGCCTTGTGGTGTTGGCACCGACTGAGTCGGCGCATTCACTGTTCCCCCAGGGTTGCTACCCGCCAGCGATCCTGGGGATGTCGTGGGCGTGACAGACACCGACGAAGGGGCAGTCGGCGCGGTGTAGGTGCGCAGTCCCGCGCTCGTTACCTTGTTTGCCACAGTAAAAGTGCCGACAAAGCGACCCGCATCGACAGGTCGGATCGGCCCTCGGCAGACAGCTTCTAACCGGTAGGTCCCCGACAGTGCCGAAATCCCTTTGGCCAGCTTGGCGGTATCGGCCAAGGTGTACTGCAGAGGAATGCGGTACCCGCCTGTTGCGGTTCGTGGGTATATCGCCAACGGCGAGTTCCCCACAACATTTTGACCCTGCGGAAAACCCCTGCCATAGATGATGACGAGAATGTTCTTGACATTCTTGTCATCTTTCGGGCATGGACCGGAAGTCACCACCGTGATCACTGAGTTGTCATTGCCCTTCGCCGGCGTGAGGTAGAGGTCTCCCACCGTCGTCGCTGAGGCCGAAGTGCTTATCAGCACCGTGCCGGCAGCAATGACAGCCAGCACACTGGCAGCGGCGATGCGACGCATCACGACACCCCCAGATATTCGTCGTCGGCCACCACGGCATCCGAGGAATCAGTAGGTGACGGTGGTGACCGCTGAGGCAGCACCCGACGCCACCATCCGGACCTACGCGCCCACCAGAAGAAGGTGCTCAGCAGAATTCCGAGGAAGACGAGGCCGACAGTTAGCGAGAAGGCCGGGAACCACACGGACTCGCGTACCGGTGTCAAATCATCAGCAGAGACCGATACGCCCACCGGCGCTACCGGCGTGATCTCAATGTCAGCCCGCAGCAGGCCGACGGGAGCCACATCCTGGACGATCAGCGATTCATTGACGCGACTCTTGGGAAGAACATCAGAGAAGGTAAAGCTCGCGGGTTGTCCCACCTGTCGACCCGCAACATCGCGGATCCGGACCGTCCCGGTGCCGCTGAGGCGGATGTTGCCAACATTGCGGATCTGAAAGTCAACCTGCGCCGAGCCCTTCCGGAAGGGATCAACAACTTGGAGGTACTCCGCT
>DPWC01000031.1 GCA_003529305.1 Actinomycetota bacterium | reverse complement strand
TCAACCCCTTGATCAAGGTGATGAACCTCGTTGCCTTGCTGGTGGCCCCGGCCGTGGTGCAACTGTCTATTGGTGAGAACCAGGACACCGTGTTCCGGTTGATCATCGCCGGTATCGCACTGGTCATCATCATTGCGGCGGTGTTTGTCAGTAAGCGCCGCAGCATCGCAGTCAGTGACAACCCAGAGATGGGTGATAACGGCGCGGATCAATTAGGTGGCGAGTCAACAGTTCAACCAACTGCTTCGGCCCAGAGTCAGAAGTTGGGCTTCATGAAGCGGTCAGCGAGAACTGACTGAGCACAGCTTCTCCACAGGGGCCCGAGTCCGTGAGGACTCGGGCCCCTGTCGTTGCGCTTGATGGGTAAAACCACCCATCCCTGCCCTGATCTTGCTGCCTGCGCCACGCCGAAAAACCCCCCGGAATAGCGCAGCCCCACTGTCAGGGTCCACACTCACGGCTCGTGGCTGCTTCCTCCTCGGCCCCCGATGGCTTGCGACGACTCGTGATCGTTGAGTCACCGGCCAAGGCCAAAACCATCCAGAAGTACCTAGGCCCCGGTTACACCGTGGAGGCCTCGGTCGGCCACATTCGTGACCTCCCCAAGCGCGCGGCCGACATCCCCGAGAAGTACAAGAAAGAAAAGTGGGCCCGGCTGGGCGTCGACATTGACTCCGGTTTCACGCCGATCTATGTCGTTGATGCTGACAAGCGCAAGAAGGTTGCCGAACTCAAGGCGGAGCTGAAAGACGCGGACGAACTTCTGCTAGCCACCGATGAGGACCGCGAAGGTGAAGCCATCGCCTGGCACCTGTTGCAGGTGCTCAATCCCAAGATCCCGGTCCGCCGAATGGTCTTTAACGAGATCACCCCCGAAGCGATTCGGCGGGCAGCGCAGGAAACCCGGGATCTTGACCAGCGCCTCGTGGACGCCCAAGAGACACGACGGATCCTGGATCGCCTCTACGGCTACGAGGTATCGCCGGTTCTGTGGCGCAAGGTGATGTCGCGCTTGTCCGCGGGACGAGTGCAGTCCGTGGCTACCAGGCTGGTGGTGGATCGCGAGCGTGAGCGCATCGCCTTCCAAGCCGCGACTTACTTTGACATCGAAGGGGTCTTTGATCCCGGTGAGTTCACCGCACGCCTCGTGCAGGTCAACGGCACCAAGGTGGCGACCGGCCGTGACTTTGATCAGCAGGGCGCATTGAAGTCTGCGGATGTGGTTGTGCTGGATGCCGCAACCACGGAAAGCCTGGTCTCTGGATTGGCCGATGCCACCTTTGCGGTGCGCTCGGTCGATGACAAGCCCTATCGACGATCACCGGCTGCGCCGTTTATGACATCGACACTGCAGCAGGAGGCCAGTCGTAAACAACGCTGGGGCGCCCAACGAACGATGCGGGTGGCGCAGGGCCTCTACGAGCGCGGCTACATCACTTACATGCGCACCGACTCCACCACCTTGAGTCAGACGGCGCTGGATGCTGCTCGATCGCAGGCTGGGCAGTTGTACGGACCTGAATTTGTCAACGAGGTACGGCGTCGGTTCGACAAGAAATCCAAGAATGCCCAAGAAGCGCACGAAGCGATCCGACCAGCCGGTGATGTGTTCCGCACTCCGGCCGAGGTAGCGGGGGAACTCACGGGCGATGAGTTTGTGCTCTATGACTTGATCTGGAAGCGCACGGTCGCCTCGCAGATGGCCGATGCCGTGGGGCGCACGGCCACGATCCGATTGGGTGCGGCGGCGCGCGACGGCCGCGATGCGGAGTTCAGTGCGTCAGGAACGGTTATCACTTTCCGTGGTTTCTTGGCGGCGTATGAAGAAAGCGCTGACGACGACACCAATGCTGGCGATGATGCCGAACG
Source organism: Actinomycetota bacterium (assembly GCA_003529305.1). Taxonomy (GTDB): domain Bacteria; phylum Actinomycetota; class Actinomycetes; order UBA12327; family UBA12327; genus UBA12327. The sequence goes on along the minus strand of DPWC01000031.1, from coordinate 4,991 downwards.
GCGGCTGCCGCCTTTGGCGGTAGGCGATGCGGTGTCCGCTGTGACCTTGGTGGCGCAGGATCACTCGACAAATCCTCCGGCCCGTTACACCGAAGCGAGTCTGGTTCGAGCGCTCGAAGAGCGAGGTATTGGTCGCCCCTCCACCTATGCATCGATCATCGGCACGATCATCGATCGCGGCTATGTGACCAAGAAGGGCACAGCGCTTATTCCGACCTTCTTGGCTTTTGCCGTGACGCGGTTGCTCGAAGAGCACTTCGCACACTTGGTTGATTACAACTTCACTGCGTCCATGGAGGATGTGCTCGACTCCATCGCCAGTGGCGAGGCAGACATGGTGCAGTGGCTGCGCCGGTTCTACTTCGGTGATGCTGACCTCGTTGGCCTGAAGCCGCTGACGGAGAACTTAGAAGACATTGATGCCAGAGGGATTTCGACTCTGCCCGTTGGTGATCCCGCCTTGGGGATCAATCTTCGAGTGGGCAAGTTTGGTCCGTATCTGGAGCGAGAGGTCAATGGCGAACTGCAGCGTGCCAATGTGCCGGCCGACCTTGCTCCTGATGAGTTGACCGTTGAGAAAGCTGAAGAGCTGTTTGCGGTGCCATCGGGTGAACGCGAGTTGGGTAACCACCCGCAGTGGGGGGTGCCCATCTTGGCGAAGTCGGGTCGATACGGACCGTATGTCTGTGAAATACTGGCTGAGGATGCCCCGAAGTCGGCGAAACCTCGAACGGCTTCCTTGCTGTCCACGATGACTCTGGACACCATCACCTTGGCCGATGCTGTGGCGTTGCTTGATCTACCTAGGGTGGTCGGGATTGACCCCGCCAGCGGCGAGGAGATCACGACACAAAACGGTCGCTATGGGCCGTATGTGAAGCGAGGCACGGATTCGCGCACTCTGGCCAGTGAGGACCAGATTTTCTCGTTGACCTTGGATGAAGCACTGGTGATCTATGCCCAGCCCAAACAGCGAGGGCGTCGTGCTGCTGCTCCGCCATTGCGCGATCTGGGAACAGATCCGAGCACCGGCAAACCGGTAGTGATCAAGGAAGGCCGATTCGGTCCCTACATCACCGATGGTGAGTTCAATGCCACCGTGCCGCGTTCGGCCGATCCGCTGACCTTCTCGGTGGATCAGGCCTTTGACTTACTCGCTGAGAAGCGGGCTGCGGGACCGGCACCGGCAAAGACCCCAGTGAAGAGAGCCGCTAAGAAAACGGCCAAGAAGACTGCCAAACGCGCACCGGCAAAGAAGGCTGCGAAGAAGGCTGCGAAGAAAGCCACCACGCGGGCGGCAGGTCCGGCCAGCTCACCAGAGTCGGCGGGCCACCCGGGTACGGCAACAGCTCTTGCTGAGCGCCCCACCGACGACGGGGACGCCGACTAGGGTCACAGCGTGACTGCGGGCCCGGGCTTGTTTATCGCCTTCGAAGGTGGTGAGGGTGCGGGCAAGAGCACCCAAATCCAGCACCTTGCCCAGTGGTTGCAAGGCCAGGGTCACCGCGTCGTCACCACGCGTGAGCCGGGGGGAACGCTCATCGGCAGTGCGATCCGTTCGCTACTTCTGGATCCAGCCACGGGCGAGATGGATCCGCGCACTGAGGCACTGCTGTATGCCGCTGATCGTGCAGAGCATGTGGCATCGGTGATCCGGCCAGCGCTGTCCTCAGGTGCCACGGTGATCAGTGATCGGTTCGTGGATTCCTCGTTGGCTTATCAAGGTGCCGGCCGGATCTTGGATCGCGACGAGGTGGAGCAATTGTCGCGATGGGCCAGTAAAGAACTCACTCCCGATCTCACGGTGATCTTGGACATCGATCCGCGTCTGGGTTTGGCACGCCTGAGCGGTGCTGATCGACTGGAATCTCTCGCCGTTGATTTCCACGACCGCGTGCGGCAGGGCTTCGTTGATCTGGCGCAGCGAGCCCCGCATCGCTATGCCGTGATTGATGCTTCTCTGCCGGAAGTCGAGGTTAGAGCTGCGGTCGTTGCCGCAGTTGATGCAATGCTGCAGCAGCGCGCCGCAGAAAGTGCCACCTCATGACCGTCTTTGACGAGCTGGTGGGGCAGGAGATGGCTGCCCACGAACTTCAGGTTGCCTCTGCGGATGCCAGTTCGTTGCTCACCGGTGGCGCCGGACCCTCGATGACGCATGCATGGTTGTTTGTCGGGCCACCTGGATCGGGGCGCTCGATCGCGGCGCGGGTATTTGCCCAAGCTCTGCAGTGTCCGGACGGCGGCTGCGGTACCTGTGCGCAGTGTCGTGATGTGCGCGCTGGCACCCACCCGGATGTCTCGATTGTCGAACCAGCGGGCGTGCACTACTCAGTGGCCGATGTGCGTGAACTGGTCGCGCAGTCATCGTCATCGCCTATTCGCGGACGCTGGCGCGTGATCGTCTTAGAGGACGCTGACCGCTTGGAGTCCCAGCAAATGGACTGGAAGCCAGCAAATGTGTTGCTCAAAGCGATCGAAGAACCAGCACCCCACATGGTGTGGGTGCTGTGTGCGCCGTCCTTGCAAGATGTCATTGCCACCGTCCGCTCGCGGTGTCGTGTGTTGTCGCTGCGAACACCGTCCATCGCAGAAGTCACGGATGTACTGGTCAACAAGTACGGCGCCGACCCTGATCTTGCTGTCACCGCTGCGCGCGTTTCGCAGGGGCATATCGGTCGGGCGCGTCGTTTCATCACGGACCCTGAGGTGCGGGAGCGACACCGCGAGGTCATGGAACTTCCCACCTCGCTGGCATCCCTGACCGATTGCTTGGAGGCTGCGGCCCGATTCGATTCGACGGCTGAGGATTCGGGCAAAGACCAGGTTCGTGAACGCCATGCACAAGAAAGAGACGATGTGCGGGCCAGTTATGGCGTGGGGTCGCGGGGCATTGAGGCCCGTGGAGCGGCAAAGGCGCTGGGTGATCTGGAGAAGATGCACAAGAAGCGAGCGCGCCGTGCTCGCTCTGATGCGGCCGATCTGGCGTTGCTCGAACTGCTGGCCTATTACCGGGATGTGCTGATGCTGCAGTGGGGCGCCGATGTCGGTCTGATCAATGATGAATATGCCGATCAACTGCAGCACGAGGCCAGCACCTCAACACCGGAGGTCACGATGCGTCGCATTGAGGCGGTGTTGGAGACTCGAGCCACCCTCAGCGGGAACGCTGTGCCTCGACTTGTTCTTGAATCCCTCTTCGCCACTCTGCGTGACCCTGTCGCGGTGCGTTGATTCGCGACTATCGTCAAGGGGTGACCAGCGGAAGGACTTCTTGGTCGCTCGCCCGAGTGCTGCGGGCCGGCGCTCTGGCTGTGATGGCCATGGCCCTCGTGGCCTGTGGGTCTACCGCCCCTGAGTCGGCGTCTACGCCCACGCCGTCCATCACGGTGTCAGCAACTCCATCGTTGAGTCCCACGGCAACAACGGCAGTGGATCTGTCGGGATACCTCACGCAGAAACTCATCTGGACCCCGTGCCGCCGTGGATTGCAGTGCAGCACTTTGAGCGTGCCCATCAACTACCTCGATCCCAGTGGTGGATCGATCTCGCTGGCATTAGTGAAACGAGTCGCGTCTGGCACTCGCGGACGCATCGGCTCGCTGGTCGTGAACCCTGGCGGCCCCGGAGGCTCCGGGGTGGACTATGTGATCAATAACCCGGATCTGATCGGCCCTGATCTGCGCAAGGTCTACGACACTGTCGGCTTTGACCCACGGGGGGTCAATCGCAGTGCGCCGATTCGCTGTCTGACACCGGCACAGAGCGATGCCTTTTATGCCGCTGATGGCACACCAGATTCAGATGCCGAGGCCACTGCAGTATTCCTCGTGGGCCGCAAGTTCGCGCAGTCGTGCCAGAGTGCGGCGCCGGGCTACATCGGTTACCTAGGCACTCGAGAGGCAGCCCAGGACCTCGAGATTTTGCGCAGTGCGTTGGGCGATAAGAAACTGAACTACCTCGGCAAGTCCTATGGCACCTTCTTGGGGCTGCAGTACGCCAACAAGTTCCCCTCAAAGGTGGGGCGCTTCGTCCTTGATGGCGTGGTGGATCCCTCGTTGAACATCTCCGAGTTCACTGAGGGGCAAGCTCGAGGCTTCCAGCGCGCCCTCGATGCCTTTCTTGTGGACTGCATCTCGCGAGGATGTCCATTGGGTGGTACGAAGCAGCGGGCAACGGCTCGGTTGATCTTGTTGCTCAAGCAGTTGGATGCCCGTCCGGTGCAGGTCGGCGATCGCAGTTTGACCGAAGCGCTGGCGACAACGGGAATCTTGGCCTCGTTTTATTCCCAGAGCTCCTGGCCGAGCCTTCGTGCGGCTTTGCGGCAGGTGCTGCGCGGCGATGGCAGTGGCCTGCTGGCCTTGGCTGACCTATATACCGATCGCAATCCGGACGGTACTTACGCCTCCAACAGTCTGGATGCGTTCTATGCAATCTCGTGCATGGATCGTGGCGACAGCAGAGGTGTCGATGCCACTCAGGCCGACGCGCAGAAACTGCTGGCCACCTCCAAGGTGTTTGGGCCGTTCTTTGCGTGGGGTGACACCCCGTGCCAGTCATGGCCGGTCAAGGCCACCTTGGAGCCGCAACGCATCACAGCCGAAGGCACTGGTCCGATCTTGGTCATTGGCACCACGGGCGACCCAGCGACTCCGGTGGAGTGGGCGCAAGATGTTGCCGGCGCTCTGGCGGATGCGACTTTGCTGACCTACCGCGGCGATGGTCACACCGCGTATGGACGGGGAAGTTCGTGTATCGATACCGCGACCGAGCTGTACCTGCGTACTGGTGCGACGCCAGCGGACGGGACCGTTTGCCGGTAGTTCGCCCCCGCTATGCTCGCCGCGCTTACCGCGCTGGTTGATGCGGTGTGCGCCGCCTTAGCTCAGGGGTAGAGCAACGCACTCGTAATGCGTAGGTCCCGGGTTCAAATCCCGGAGGCGGCCCCACGTGATTGAAGTCTGAAGCAGTTATCTCTTTTTCTCTTTATCAAG
>DPWC01000115.1 GCA_003529305.1 Actinomycetota bacterium | reverse complement strand
ACGCGGGAGCGCGAGCATCGGACCTCCTGGGGGACGGCAGACAGCGATGCGGGGATCGGCAGCGTGACTCACTCGCTTAACGCCAGGCGACGCCCGGCTCGAGAAGCATCTTGAACATGGTGGGTAACACCCCCTGGAACCTGATGTCACGGCTTTTCGCTAAAGGGCCGTGCAGGATCCGCTCCGCTCGGGGGAAGAACAAACCAGTGGTTCGTTCAAGTGGAGTTCACGAAGGCTGACCATGTGTGGAAAGTCCGTTCGCAGGTCTGCATCACTGCAGAACGAGTGTCACCACGCTGCCGATCCCGACATCGCTCTCTGGAGTTGTCGCGCCCGGTGCCAGAGCTCTTCCCCGGGCCTTGCCTGCGAACAGGCCAAGCCACAGCTCTGGTTCCGGCACTCACAGGCATCGGGACCTGTGAGGCGGTTGTGACGCAAGTGAACGGCTGGGATTAGTCCTGCGTCAAGTCCTGCCCGTTAGCGGGACGCCTGAATCAGCGGCCGACTCGCGCCGGGACCCTTACGGGTCACCACCAGCGGGCGGGACGGTCTTCCCCAACCGGCCACGGGTTCAGCGTAGCCCGAGCCAGCCCCAACCTGCGTGCCGCGGGGCCGCGCGCCGCCCACGACGAGGCACGGATTCGGCCCTACCGTTGTCCCTCAACCACTGCGACCCCGGTGTTGCCCACTGTGTCGAAATCACCGTCGGTCGAACGCCACAAAGGAGCGATCCGTGCCCGCGCTGCGGCTCCAGCCCGATTTCGAGGACGCCCTTCGGCGACTCCCCGGCATCCGGGCAGCCAGCGTGGTCACCAACGGATCCGCCGAGCCCATTGAGATCCATGTGCTGGCCAGCCTCGATAAAGCACCCAAGCAGATGGTCCGGGACATTCAATCCTTGGCGATGGCCCAGTTTGATTTGGAAGTTGACCACCGCATCATCAGTATCGTGCAATTCGCCGACGAGGACATCGCCGCTGGTGGCCTGCCCGCTGACTCTGATGCGACAGAAGACCTCAATGATCGTGACGACCTCGCGCCAGCCATCCCCCTGAGCGTGGCCACAACGCCGCCGTTGACTGCCGTGCCTGACCTGCCCGTCGATGATCTCGCTCCACCGATGTCGCGCACCGTTGCTGGATCGGTGGTCCACACGGCAACCGCTGGTGCCAACGCGCGCATTCTGGCCTGGCCCGACTTCGCACCCACGGATAGCCAGCCCGAGTCGCTGGAGGCCACAGACAACGATGATGGCCTGCACGCGCAGCGCTCACCTGATGGCCTACGGCCACAAGTTCGCTCGTTCTCGGTGCGCATCAGCGCCGATCAGGCGGACGCTGAAGTGGAGTTGATCGCCGATGGCTCAACCTTCGTCGGACGCAGCGACGGTTCATCCACCCACTCGCACCGCCCGCGGTTGATCGCTGAGGCAGCACTGAACGCGCTTGCCGAACTGCTGGGGCACCGGGCCAGCATTGAATCTGTCGTGCTGACCCCCCAAGGACAGCGCATCGTCGCACTCTGTGTGGTCTCAGTGCTCGATCCGCGCGTGGGCGAAGTGGCCTACAGCGGATCCGCTCTGGTGCGCAGCGATGACGGTGATGCTGTGGTGCGCGCCGTGCTGGATGCCCTGAACCGTCGCTTGTCGGGCTGACCCCGGCCGCGTCGATCACGCTCACATCGGTAGGGTTTGGCCTTCGCCAAGGAGGAGTTGACTCATGAGCAAGCGCGCTCGTAAGCGTCGTTCACGCAAGAAGAACGGTGCCAACCACGGCAAGCGTCCCAACGCCTAGCTCGACTCATTCCGAAGGTCAGCACGGCCCATCGTCTGGCGAGCTCGACCCATCGTCTGGTCTGCGGTCATCGGGCACTGCGTTGGTGACCTCCACGCGGATACGCGTCATGCTCACCCTCTCCCGCAGAGACGGCGGGGCTTCTTCACACCCACAGGCTCGCGCGAGCAGCGCCTTGAACGAGCGTTGACTCACCACGATCTCATCGCACTCGGCGCACTCGGCCATGTGGGCACGGATCTGTGCGCACTGGCTCTCGTCGGCCTCATCGTCAACGAAGGCGTGCAGCATCGCCAGTACTTCGTCACACGAGCAGTTCATGGTGTCACCTCCGCCCGGAGTAGTCCTCGTTCGCGTGCGTAATCAGCAAGCAGCTCGCGAAGAGCGGCGCGACCGCGATGCAACCGCGACATCACGGTTCCCACCGGCGTCTGCATGATCTCGGCGATCTCCTTATAGGCAAAGCCTTCTACATCAGCCAGGTAGACGGCGATGCGGAACTCCTCCGCAATGGCCTGCAAGGCTTCCTTGATGTCCGAGTCAGGCAGATGATCGAGGGCCTCCATCTCGGCACTGCGTAGCCCCGTGGAGGTATGAGCCTCCGCTCGGGCTAGTTGCCAATCCTCCACACCGTCGGAATCTGCCTGCAACGGCTCGCGCTGCTTCTTTCGATAGCCCGTGATGAAGGTATTGGTGAGGATCCGAAACATCCACGCGCGCAGATTGGTCCCCTCCTCAAACCGGTCAAAGGCCGCAAACGCCTTCGCATAGGTTTCTTGAACCAAATCCTCAGCATCCTGCGGGTTACGAGTCATGCGCATGGCGGCGCCGAAGAGCTGATCCAGCAGTGGCATGGCATCACGCTCGAACCGCTCAGCCATCGCCGCCGAGGATGCCTGGCTCGCCGTGCCCGGATCCTGCACCGGCTGCTCTGATTGCACCGGCTGCACGGGCTCATCTGTCACCATCGCCGCCCACGCTACCGGCGCTGGCAACTTCGCCACGACTGTCGCACTCACATCCCCTGCAACATCACGGTAGCGCTGCGTATTCCCGGCCACTTACCCCGCTCACAACGAGATCGGCAGTTCCGAGGGGTCGAGCGGAGCGATCAACTCTGCACCGTGATGCGAGACCGCATTGACCTCACGGCTCACCCGGACCGCTTCCAACGGGATCACACTGGCCGGCTGCATGAGACTGCTGGCGACCTGCTTGTCGGTTACCCCAGGATCGAGCCAGGCATCCCAGTTCGACGGTTCAATGACCACCGGGATGCGATCGTGAATCGTGGTCATCGCGCCGACCGCTTGTGTCGTCAAAATCGTGCAGGTCACCAGCGGGTTGGCCCCCGAGGGGTCGTGCCACACATCAAACAAGCCCGCCACGGGAAGACTGCTGCCATCGGTCGGGTAGATGTAGTACGGCTGTTTGATCGGACGGCCGGTGGTCCCGCGCATTGCCGGAGCATCAGAGCGTTCCGCTGCCTGCCACTCATAGAAGCCATCAACGGGGATCAAACACCGATGCCGGGCGAAGGCGTGACGAAACGACGGCTTGCTCATGGCGGTCTCGGATCGAGCATTGATCATCCGATTGCCGATGGATGGATCTGATGCCCATGAGGGAACCAGCCCCCACTTCATCACCCGCAATTCACGACTGTGATCAGGTTCCGCCGACTCAGCGACGACCAGGAGGTTCTGAGTGGGCGCTGTGTTGAAGTTCGGCAACACCACCTGGCCTGCGGTGGCGTCACGCTGCACGCGGTAGTACTCCATCAGCAGATCGGCATGATTGCCTGCGGCGAAGCGACCACACATATGCCCAGCCTGCCACGACAAAGGATCACCGCTGACTGGCTACGCTGAAGGCAATGACAACGACCGACAATTGGCTCGCACCACAGCCGTCGCACGCCCTGAACGCGGTCGTCGAAGTACCGGGATCAAAGTCCCAGACCAATCGCGCCTTGATCCTTGCAGCATTGGCCGACGGCCCCTCCACGATTCATCAGCCGCTGCATGCCCGCGACACCATGCTGATGGCACAGGCCTTGCGAGCACTGGGCGTTGGTGGTCGCGACATCGACGCTGACCCTTCGCACGGCGGCGGCACGGTACGCGGATGGATCGTCGAACCACGGCCCATGCACGGCCCAGCGGCCATCGATTGCGGTCTTGCCGGCACCGTCATGCGTTTCGTGCCCGCCCTCGCGGCACTTGCCGTGGGTCCGATTACTTTCGACGGCGACCCGCGCGCTCGGCAACGCCCGATGTCCACCGTCATCGACGCCTTGCGCGAACTTGGCGTCACTATCGATGACGACGGTCGGGGTTTGCTGCCGTTCACCGTGCATGGTGAAGGGGCCATTACCGGCGGAGATGTGGTGCTCGATGCGTCCGCATCGTCACAGTTCGTCAGTGCACTCCTGCTCATCGGTGCTCGCTGCCAGCAGGGCCTCTCGATTACCCATCGCGGAGGCCCGCTGCCCTCGATGCCCCATATCGCCATGACGCTGGCGATGTTGCGCGAACGCGGAGTCAGCGTCACCGAGACCATTGATGGGCCCACCAGTGCTCAGTGGACTGTGGCACCGGGCGTGATTCGCGCACTCGACACTGTGATCGAGCCTGACTTGTCCAACGCTGCCCCGTTTCTTGCGGCGGCAGCAGTGGCGGGTGGCTCAGTGACAATTCCCCGATGGCCGGCTCAGAGCACACAAGCCGGTGATCAATTCCCTGCTCTTCTCCAGCAGATGGGGGCGCAGGTTCATCGCGGCACTGACTCGTTGACCCTCACGGGTACCGGATCGCTGCACGGACTCGATGTGGACATGAGCCAGATCGGCGAACTCGTGCCCACCTTCGCCGCAGTTGCCGCTCTCGCTCAAAGCGCGAGTGCTATCCGAGGAGTTGCCCACTTGCGCGGCCATGAAACTGATCGCTTGGCGGCGTTGGTGCACAACTTACGAGCACTCGGCGGATCCGCACAGGAAACCGACGACGGCCTGATCATTGAGCCGGCGCCCTTACATGGCGGCATCTGGAAGAGTTTCGACGACCATCGCATGGCCACTGCCGGCGCGATCATTGGGCTGCGGGTCGAAGGTGTTCAGATCGACGACATTGATGCCACAGCTAAAACCCTCCCAGGATTTACTGCCTCATGGTCGGCCATGTTGGAACAACAGTCCTGATGGCATCGCGCGATCACTCTCGACTCGACGAGGACGATGTCCGCGTTCGCCCCAGCCGAGGAAAATCCCGTCCGCGCTCGAAAGACCGACCAGCCCATAGTTCAGCCGAAACGGCCATGGTCGTCGCGGTGGACCGCGGCCGGTGGACCTGTGTCATCGGTACCGGAGAGAACGAGCGCGTCGTCACTGCCATGCGGGCTCGCGAGATGGGCCGCAAAGGGGTGGTGGTGGGCGACCGTGTCGAGTTGGTCGGCGACCTGACGGGTTCGCCTGATGCCCTCGCCAGAATCATCCGGCTCATCCCTCGAACCACCGCTCTTCGCCGAACGGCTGACGACACCGATCCGGTTGAGCGGGTGGTCGTAGCCAACGCCGACCAGTTGGCCGTGGTCGCAGCCTTGGCTGATCCCGCCCCACAAACTCGACTGGTGGATCGCGCTTTGGTGGCGGCCTACGACGCCGGCATTGAACCGCTGCTGATCTTGACGAAGGCCGACCTTGCCGACCCCCGACCGATCATTGATCACTACGCCGCCTTGGATGTGCCGATTGTGGTGCGACAACGCGGCGATGCACTCGATGAGCTGCGTGAGCGCCTGCAGGGCCGCACCACGGTGTTGCTCGGGGCATCTGGTGTCGGCAAGTCAACGCTGGTCAATGCCTTGGTGCCCACTGCCGATCGCGCAACAGGCACCGTCAATGCGGTGACAGGACGAGGTCGACACACCTCTACTTCGGCTGTCGCACTGGAGCTCGCCAATGGCGGTTGGGTGATTGACACCCCCGGCATCCGCTCGTTCGGCATCGCCCATGTGGAGACCTCGCGGCTGGTGCACGCCTTCAGTGACCTTGAAGCTGCCGCCGCTCAGTGCCCCCGAGGCTGCACCCATGAGCCGCCGCATTGCTCGCTCGATCACTGGGTCGACGAGGGCGGCTCCTCTGCTGAGCGCGTGGAGTCGCTGCGCCGCCTCCTGCGTTCCAGACTCTAAGCGGCATCGACTCCCCGGTAAGTTGCCGCTATGCCTGCGGAGCCCATGAACATCATCAGCGATGATCTCGCTCTGGCTCTGCATCTTGCCGATCAGGCTGACCAGATCACGACCACTCGGTGGCAGGCCGCCGACTTGCGCATCGAGTCCAAGAGCGATGCCACCCCCGTGAGTGATGCGGACACCGCTGTGGAAACGGCGCTGCGCGAGACCTTGGCTCAGCAGCGATCCACCGACGAGATCGTCGGTGAAGAATTCGGCGCCAGCGCCTTGGCGAATTTGACCGGTGTCGGTCGCCACTGGGTCATTGACCCCATCGATGGCACCAAAGCCTTCGTCCAAGGACTGCCTGGTTGGGCATCGCTGATCGCCCTGGTGGTAGACGGCACTGTTCGCGTGGGTGTGGTGTCAGCCCCCGCGCTCGGTCAACGCTGGTGGGCAGAACTCGGCACCGGCGCTTACCGACAAGACGGCGATACCCCCGCGCAACGGCTGTCGGTGAGTGCCACCGATGAACTCGCCCGGGCAGTGTTCGGTCGATCACCCCTGAGTAATTGGAGTGGGCGACAGCAAAGCTTCGATGCTCTCGTGACCGCCGTGGCCGCTGTCGAGGCTCACGGCGATTTTCTGCTGCACATGCTCGTTGCCGAAGGCCGACTTGATGCCGCTGCCGAACCGGAACTCTCGCTGTGGGATATCGCCGCCCTGGTTCCCATCGTTCAGGAGGCTGGTGGCCGACTCACGGGATTCGCCGGTGAGTCGTGGTTGCAGGCTGGTTGTGCGATCACGACCAATGCGGTGTTACACGAGCAGGTCTTGGCGGCTCTGCACGCAAAGTGATGACGAGATCACCCTCGATCTTGGCGGTTCTATGAATGAGGCACTACCGCGCTAGTCCCGCGTGACCGGAACCTCCTGAACAACACCATCGGCATCGACAATCAGCAAGCCGTTGGCAAACCGCTGCTGCAAACTGAGGGAATCAGGATCGCGTTGGGCAGCGGCCAAAGGTGCTCCCAAGCCACAGCGAGCCGCCTTGGAACACCACTTAGGAGCAAATGGTTGCACGACCGAGCGAACTCCTCGGTCCTTGGACCACACCACAGCCCCGCGCTCATACCAAGTGACAAACTCATCGGGCGATCCGCGAAGTGGCCCGGTGCTCGATTCAGGCAACCCCAAGACGGCCAATCCACCGAGGCGGCGATACTCCCGATCGGTCACCGCAGTGATCGCATAGGTCGCACCCGATGGCGTGGCATAGATGACTCCACCGTTGAAGTAGCGGACCTGCCAGCCGGCGCGCGAGGACAGGTCACTGAGATCTGTCGTGGGATATCCCCACGCACCTCGCTCGGAACCCAACGAGACATATCGCGCGTATACCGGATCCGGGCGCATCGGTGAGAGCACGATCGCCCCAAGGACCACGGCCACGACAACACTTCCTGCGGCGATTCGACCTGTGGCCCGAGCGCGGTGTCGGCGAGGCAGCGCTACGGCGTCATCGCGAATGCTCTCAGTTTCGTCAAGCGTCTCCACCGATTCCACACGCCGACGCTGAATCAGAAGCAGCAGTCCCCAGCCACCGGCCAGATAGAGCACTGTTGCTGGTGGCAGCAGATAGCGATAGTCGAACACCGAGGTGGCCGCTGGCACCACCAGCAGCACAAGGCCGGCCACGGTCAGAAGCGTGGCGTCCGCGCGTCGCGCCCCGCGCCGAACTGTTCGGCCCAAGGCCGCGCCCGCGACACCCAAGAGACAAAACAGGAGCACCAACAGACCTTGGGTGCCCAGTACCTGCTGCCAGGTGCGCAGGAACTGCGCCGACCATGGCGTCACGCGCGGATCCGTGGAGCGCCCCTGATAGTTCGACCCACTGAGTACAAGCTGCTGGTCCGAAGCTGCCCGCTGCTCGGGGAACTCCCACCAAGTCGGTGGGGTGTCCTGCGGGCTGGCCGTGCGTCCCGGGCCGAAGTAGTGCACAACATCGCGAGCCATCAGCGAGGCATAGTCGAGGGGCTGCTGTTGGATCACAGCAACGGCAAACTCTCGAGCGAGCACCTGAGTCTCAGCTCGTACCAGGGCGATCTGATCAGTCGGCGTTCCCGTCGGTACTTTCAAAAACGGCGAGTCCTTGTCCCAGGCATAGAAGTTGCTTCCGGGACGCTCCTGCGGCGGGGTGTCGTCACAGAATCGCTGCAGCCGATCAGGGATCACCAACTTTTCGCATTGGGCGATCGGCGCCACGCGCGCATACAGGAATCGTGCGTCCTCTTGCAGTCGAAAAGCTCCATGAGCCGCGGCATACCAGCCGGCATACGCCAACAGCGGCACACTGAAGCACGCCATACAGGCAATCACCGAAGTCCAGCGCACGCGGCGAACCACCAGGTACGCCACCACCACGGCGATCAACGGCAGAGCAACGGTGCGGGTCAGGGTGGAGGCCGCCAACAACAGGCCGGCCAACGAGGCAACGCCCACCGTCACCCGTTGGCGAAGAACCAACAGCAAGGCGACCACGACAAGGACGGTGAACATCGTCTCGGTGAGAAGAGTGTGTTCACTGAGAATCTGGTAGCCGTCCAACAACATGGGCAACGGAACGATGACCGCCAGCCACACGGGCGCGCGAAGTGACAACAAGGCTGCGTAAATCGCCACTGCTAGGAGCAGAACAGCGAGATGCTGCACGAGCGCGACAGCGCTGAGCTGGTTGGTCCAGGCCATCAGCCGGATCAACGAGGAGTACCCCAACGGGCGGGAATACGGCGGAGCAACATCACCGGCAGCGGTGTAGTAGGAAAAGGAGTCGCCGTAGAACATCAAGAGGGGCCGGTAGCCGATCATCGCGACGATCCGCGGAACCGACGCCACCAACAGAACCAGAGCAAAGGGCAGGTGTACAGCCCACCGGCGCAAGCGAGTCGCCATCATCAGAAGGGATGAATGAACAATCCGCTGGGCAACTTGGGCTCGAACCAGGTGGACTTCGGCGGCATGACATCACCCTTGTCCGCAACGGCGATCAAGTCCAGCACCGCAGTGGCTGGCATGGAAAAAGCCACTGCAGCGCCGGCACCTACCAGGCGTTCTAGTTCAGCGGTGCCGCGAATTCCTCCGACAAAGGAAATCCGCTGGTCGGTCCGTGGATCCTCGATACCAAGCAAGGGACCCAAGATGCGGTCTTGCAGCAGTGAGACATCCAGCGCCCGTAGCGGATCGGCGTCGGCTGTGGGAATGTCGAGATAGCGGCACTGATACCACTGATCACCGAGCAGCATGCCGAAGGAGTACTTCTGTTGACCAGCGACGGCTGTCGCTGAGGGTTCGATCTGAACAACTTTGGCTACTTCGCTGAGGAAGTCCTCGGCCGAGCGGCCGGCGAGGTCTTGCACCACGCGGTTGTAGGCCATCACATTGGTGCTGTCGCTGGGTACCAGCACGGCCAAGAAGCCGTCGAGTCCGTCAGCAAACTGGAGTCCATCAAGCGCCGGTGTTCTCGGCGGGTTGTCACCTTTGCGGCGTTTGCGCACTACCGAGGCCGCCGCACTGCGGTGGTGTCCATCGGCCACATAGGTGCGCGGGATCGCTGCGAAAAGGTCCACCAGCGTCGCGAGGTCGGATTGATCGTCGATGACCCACAGCTCGTGGCGCACACCGCCGTCGGCGGTGACTTCGATCAGCGGCGCACTGCTAAGAGCGCGGGCAACGACCGCCGAGATAGCGGCATCAGCGCGATAGGTCAAGAAAACCGGCTCATCGTGAGCACCTACGGCATCGATGTGGTTGACGCGATCCAGTTCCTTGTCGGGCCGGGTGAATTCGTGGATTCGGATGTCCGTGCGGTCATAGTCATCAACACTGGCCGAGGCCACGAGGCCGATCTGAACTAGTTCGCCCATCGTTTCGCGCAACACGAGCATCACCGGTTCGCCTTGGCGCACAAAGGTGCCGTCAGCGATCAGTGCCGCCAGTGCGCGAGCTGACTGGGCGTAGGCCTCCGGAGCGTGCGGATCTGAACCCTCTGGCAGATCAATTTCGGGTCGTGAGACATGCAGGAACTGGTTGCGGCCAGTCGCGGCCATCTGTGTGGCTTCGGCGGCGTTCATCACGTCATAGGGCAGGCTGACGGTGCGATCCGCAGCACTCGGACTGACAACAAGGGCCCGGAACGGGCGGACGGCGACCATGGCCGAAGGCTAACGAACGATCATCACCGGGCTGTGCGCGTGGTGCAGCACAGCGCTGCTCACCGAACCCAGCAGCAATCCCAGAAAACCGCCGCGCCCTCTGGCCCCCACCACGGTCAGACTCGCCTGTTGCGAGGCCGCAATGAGCGCGGCAGCAGCACTTCCGCGCTGCAACTGCTCGGTCATCGGCACGACCGGTGTCGATGTCTGCAGTGCCGAGAGGGATTCATGCAGCGTTCGCCACCCCTCATCGAACTGCGCAGCGGTCGAGAGGTCGAAACTCTCAGAGTTACCCATCAGGGTGCCACTCAACGGTGGCTGCCACGAATGCACTACCTGCAGCGCCAGATGATGCTCGGCGGCAAATTCGTGCGCAGCCCGCAGTGCCGCTAACGACGACGCCGATCCATCAACGCCAACAACCACCGGACCGCAGAAGTTCGCCGTGGGACGATCATTTTGTTCCTTGTCGCCCTCGCGCACGACAACCACTGGTATCGGGCAATGGTGCGCCACCTGCGCGCTAGTGGAACCAGTCATCCACCGCGCCGCCGTGGAATGACCTCTCGAACCGACCACGAGCATGCTGGCACTTGGTGCCAGTGACAGCAAGAACCCGGCCGCCGAACCCTCACCTAGCGCCCCAGACACCGGAACCGGCGCTTGGGCTGCCACCTCCAGCACCGTGGTATCCAGCCACGCCTGCGCTGCACCCTGAATCTCGCGGTTGGCCGCACCTGTGAGGGTGCCATCAGGAATCGCGCCAGCGATCGCTGGTAGCGAGTAAGAGTCAGCGATCCAGGTATGGGTCAAGACCACAGCACACCCGCACACCCTCGCTTCGGCGATCGCCCAATGAACGGCGGCGCGTGCATCTGATGAGTCGTTGATGCCGACGACGATCGGGCGGTCTTCTGTGGTCATCGCACCGTAATCAATGCAGGCACCAGTGCACCATCGCGAGCAGTCATCATCCCAGCGACGATAAGAGGCGCTGCCTCAATGCAGACAGGGGCGAAGGACCCCGGCACTGGTCCTTGAGGCGATGGCGTAGCCTTGACCTACCGACGCGGGGTGGAGCAGCTCGGTAGCTCGCTGGGCTCATAACCCAGAGGTCGCAGGTTCAAATCCTG
>DPWC01000100.1 GCA_003529305.1 Actinomycetota bacterium | reverse complement strand
CGCAGAATCCACGCCACCGGACAACGCGGCGACCACCCGCAAGGGTGCTCCTGACTGCTTTTCGCTCACCGTTTCACGCCTCACCCCAGGCTCGCGGCGGCCTCTCGAACGACCGAGCCGCCCGCGCGCACCCGTAAGGCGCGTTCGACAGCAGGACCGATCGCTGCCACGGCCGCATCAACATCGGCCGCGGTGGAGTTCCAGCCCAACGAGAACCGCAGCGAGCTTCGTGCGATCTGGGGCGTTGCCCCCATGGCGAGAAGGACATGACTGGGCTGGGCGACGCCGGCCGAGCAAGCCGACCCCGTGCTGCACTCAACACCTTTGGCGTCAAGCAGCAACAGCAATGCATCGCCCTCGCACCCTGGGAAGGAAAAGTGGACATTGCCCGGAAGGCGAAGGTCGCTGTCGGGGTCCGGTCCATTGAGAACTGCTGACGGAACCTGACTCTTGACGCCAGCAATCAAGCGATCGCGCAATTCCTTGACTCGGCGAGTTCGCTCTTCACGGTCGCTGAGTGCGGCAGACATCGCTGCGGCGAACCCTGCGATAGCTGGGACAGTGAGGGTTCCGGATCGAATCTGCGCCTCCTGGCCACCACCGTGCAGTAACGGAACCGGTTGCGTTCCTCGGGCCAGCACAAGAGCCCCGATGCCCGTCGGGCCGCCGAGTTTGTGAGCACTCACGGACAGCGCATCCACACCGAGCTCTCGGAAGTTCACGGGCACTTGCCCTAGGGCCTGTACGGCATCGGTGTGGACGGGCACCTGAAATTCGTGAAGTTGTTGCACCACTTCAGCCACCGGCTGAAGGGCGCCCACCTCATTGTTCGCCAGCATCACGCTGACCACCGCCACTGATTCAGCATCGCTAGCCACAGCGGCAGTCACGGCACACGGATCCACGCGGCCGTCGGCGCCAACAGCCACCTCGTCGACGCGGGCATTGTCAGCAGACTTGAGCCAACGAGCCGGATCAAGCAGCGCATGGTGTTCCACCGACGAGAGAACGATCCGGTGGCGCTCGCCGTGGTCTTCGCGACGGCGCCAAAACAAACCCTTGATCGCCAGATTGTTGGCTTCAGTGCCGCCAGCGGTAAAGATCACCTCACTGGGCGTCGCGCCGATAGCGGCGGCAATAACTTCCCGCGACTCTTCCACGACGCGTCGGGCGCGACGCCCCGATGCATGCAGTGACGAGGCATTACCGACATCAGCCATCTGTGCCGAAACAGCCTCGATGGCTTCGGGGCGCATCGGGGTGGTGGCAGCGTGATCCAAGTAAGCCATCAGGACCAGTGTAGGTGTATCAGCCTTTGCGCGACTCGACCTGCTCAGTCAGTTGCGGGGCGATGGCGAACAGGTCTCCAACGACCCCGAAATCAGCGAGATCAAAGATCGGCGCCTCAGCATCCTTGTTCACCGCCACAATAGTTTTGGAGGTCTGCATACCTGCCCGATGCTGGATGGCGCCGGAGATTCCCAGCGCGATGTACAACTGTGGCGACACCGTCTTGCCCGTTTGACCCACCTGATACTGATGCGGATAGAAACCGGCATCAGTGGCCGCGCGCGATGCACCCACCGCGCCACCAAGGGCATCCGCGAGACGCTCCACCAGATCAAAGCCCTCGGCGCTGCCGACTCCTCGGCCACCGGAGACCACGATGGCAGCCTCAGCCAGTTCGGGGCGACCACCCTTGGCCTGCACGACATGCTCGACGACCGCCGCTGCGGTGTCTGTCGCGGCCAACTCCACCGAGACTGCGACAACTTCACCAGCCCCCGCCGACTCCTGTTGCGCCGTGGCGTTTGGACGCACTGTCACGATGGGCGTGCCGGTGGTCACGCGTGAGCGCACCACCGTGCTGCCACCGAACACTGACTGCACAGCGGTCAAACCTGCATCAATGTCCACCGCGTCGGTGATCACTCCGCTGCCCGTACGCACCGCGAGGCGACCGGCGATCTCCTTGCCTTCGGCGGTGGAGGCGATCAGGACCGCTGCGGGCGAGCGCTCGGCCATCAGCTGTGCCAACACCGCAACCTTTGGCGCAACGATGGCCGAGACGAGTGCGGCGTCAGGTGCGGTGTAAATGCGTGCCGCCCCGAATCGAGCCAGATCAGCGGCCAGGCCAGCATCGTCGGCCCCAGGACCAACCACCACCGCACCGGGCTCACCGTGACGCGAGGCCAAGGTCAATAGTTCGTGGGACACCTTCTTGGCAGCACCGCCGTCGTGCTCCACCAGCACGAGAATCTCGGACATCTCTCCTACTTTCCCTGTTCTTGCTCAATAGCGTCGACGAATTGGTCGGTGAACGGAGTCATCGCGAATCAGAGCATCTTCTGACCAACGAGGTAGTCCGCGATCTTGGTCGCGCCATCACCCTCATCCGTGATCTTGACGCCGCCTTGACGAGGTGGGCGTTGCTCGAAGGCCTCCACCGCACTCCAGGCACCGGCCAATCCGACCTCGGCCGGGTCCAGGCCAAGTGCAGCAACATCCAGCGTTTCCAGCGGCTTCTTCTTGGCCGCCATGATGTTCTTAAAGGACGGGTAGCGCGGCTCATTGATCTTCTCGACCACGCTGATCACGACCGGCAGCGCGGCAGAAACGATGTCGTAACCATCGTCGGTCTGCCGATGAACCGTGGCAGATCGCCCGGCGGTATCCACTTCCACCTTCTGCGCGAAGGTCAACTGCGGCAGTGCCAACCGCTCGGCAACCATCGCCGGGACCACCGACATGCGTGCATCGGTGGACTCGCTACCGAAGACCGCAAGATCCCACTGCGTGGTTCCCAATGCCCGCGTCAAGGCTGCCGATGTGGCAACAGCATCAGAGCCGTGCAATTGATCGTCCACCACATGAATGGCGCGGTCTGCTCCCATGGACAGCGCCTTGCGGATCGTGTCCGTTGCTCGCTCCGGACCCATGCACAACACGACAACTTCGCTGCCGTCCTCACCCTGTGCCTCACGAATCCGCAGAGCTTCCTCAATGGCGTACTCATCGAGTTCATTGAGTACCGGGTCAGCTGACTCACGGTCCAAGGTGGAATCGATGTCCAGCAGGCGCTTCTCCGCCCAACTGTCCGGAACCTGCTTGACGCACGCGACGATGGTCAGGGGCATGGGCGCAAGCACTCCTCAGGTCAACGGCCACAGCGTTCGGCGGCCCGCTGGTTCTATATTACTGGTCAGTAACGAAGAACGCTGAGGACCCGGGTTAGCCCCTTGACAGGGGGCTACCGGTGCTCGAAGACAGCCCGCCCCGGTCCCTCAGCAAGAAAACTGTCCATCCCGATCCGGCGATCGTGGGTGGCGAACAGATCCGCAAACGCCTCGGCCTCCCCGACCAAGCCCGCCGTCAGGTCTGCGTCCAATCCTTCATCAATGGCTCGCTTGGCCCGACGAAGCGCCACAGCAGGGCGCGTCGCGAGAACACTGGCCAACTCCATCGCGCGCTCGACCACAGCCCCATCGGCGACAACTTCATTGACCAGACCCATCGACAGCGCTTCACCGGCTGCCACGGATCGTCCGGTGAAGATCAGGTCCTTGGCCCGAGACGCCCCAATGAGCCGGGCTAGTCGTTGGGTGCCACCGGCACCGGGGATGATGCCGAGAAGAATCTCTGGCTGGCCAAAAACGGATGACTCTCCGGCAATGCGAATGTCCGCGAACAGTGCGAGCTCGCAGCCACCGCCGAGGGCGTACCCACGCACTGCCGCGATGACTGGCTGTGGTGTTCGAGCGACGGCCGTGAAACAGGCCTCGATCTGGGGACCTTCTCGCCGAATGTCGGCATCCGTCCAGTGCGCCATCTCTTTGACATCGGCGCCGGCGGCGAAGGCGCGCTCGTTGCCGCGCACGACGATGGCCCGCACTGCAGAGTCTTCGCCCAGCGCCGTGAAAGTCTCACGCAGGTCTTCCTGCATCTGCCGATCAAGCGCGTTCAACGGAGGTCTGTCCAGTTGGACCACGGCTACCCCTGTTGCCGCATCCACTGTGGTCACGACGCTCGATGCCATCAGACCTCCGCACCCCTGGTATCCCACTCGCGCGGCCGTCGTGGCTGTGCACAACGACGCGGGGAGACGAGCCTAACCTGCACTGTTCGGAGCCAGTGAACTGCTCGATCAGCTGAGGTCGCTCCAGACGAAGCCGGGGACTGAGATGCAGCCCTGCGTTGCACCCAGCTTCGTCAAACCGGTGCGGTCGCCCGAGCCGTACCCCGCGGTAGTGCTGCGCGACAGGATCGTCGGGTACATTGTCTGACTGGTCGCCCCCACATGGTTCAGACCCAGTGAGTGACCGATTTCGTGTAGCAGCAACTCGCCACGAGTCGAGCCAGTACCAAAGCCCGCCGTGAACTTGCTGTTTTGCTGGGCGTTCAGCACCACGAAACCGCGACCTGTAGCGCCGGTCCAGGGTGCAGAGCCGGACTTCCAGAACTTGTAGGCATAGCCGCCGGTGCCAGCGGTGTAGCTCGTACCCGAGCGACCCAGCAGCGAGCTCTTGTATCCCGTCTTCGCCGGGTTAACCCAGGCGACCACGATTTCGGCCGTGGTCTGCTGGGCGTACCAAGTGCTACCGGTGGGAACTTGGGTCGTGGTGCCCGCGTACCGGAAGGTCATGCCGGTCGCGGCAGCAGCCCGCGTGAAGGCGGCTTGCACATCGCGCACCGCAGCGCTGCGCTGCGAGGCAGTGCCCGCAGCCAGCGTCGGGTTGACCTTGTAGGTGATGGTCTGGCAGGGGTTCCACCGGGCCACCACGCGGCGACCGTCGGGCAGGGTCTGCGTTGCCAGGGAGTAGCTGCTCGACGACGCCTCAGCGGTCCCGGCTACGGCCAACGCAGTCAGGCCCGTTGCCGCCGCAGTCGCCACCAGGGCGATACCGGCGATCCAGGTCCTGGTACCCATGACTTCCTCCTGCATTCGGGGCCCTTTCGGGCCTGACACAGAAGAAATCGGCGCCTAGGCAGGCCGGTCTTAAGCCCCAATGCGGGAAAAGTGGAGATGTCACCCAGAAGGGTGCAGATGTCCCCCGAACGGACCAATCGCCCACTAGATCTAGGGGATCGCCTCAAGAAGAAGTCGAGAGTTGGCCTGCTGGGAACGGCCGCTGATGAACGCCAAAGGGGCCTTTTTCTCCTGCAGCGCAGCGCAGCGCAGGCACCGCGTGGTCAGTACAACGCGTTGGCCAGCGCGCGACGGCCTGCGACCACCGAGGGGTGGTCGGCTCCCACCATCTCGAAAAGTTCCACGAGATGCTCGCGCGCACGCTGGCGATCAACGCCACCGCTGCGAGCCACTGCAGCCACCAGAAGGTCGAACGCCTCATCCACTCGCGCGGCCACCATCAAGACATCGGCCGCTCGACATTGCGCGTCAATATCGTCCGGCGCATTGGTGGCCAAGGCCAACACCGTCTCAGCGTCCATCCCCTCAGTGCGCTGGAGCAGTGTGACCAGCGCGAGCCCTGCCCGCGCATCGACATGAGTGGGATGGCGCTGCAACAAAGTGCGATAGGCGCTCTGCGCTGCCAGCAGATCGCCGCGATCAATCGCCTCTGCGGCCACATCAAGCTCGGGATCGATGGGCTCAGGGGCTGTGGCGTCGACACTGTCACCCTC
>DPWC01000111.1 GCA_003529305.1 Actinomycetota bacterium | reverse complement strand
GCGAAAAAGCGAGTGCGCTGAGTAGTTGTCATGGCGGCAGATCCTAGGTGAGCAAGGGCTCCTTGCCAGAGAAGGCTTATCGCTGTCCGTTTTGCCCGCTCCTCAGGCCCAACCGTCACCGTGTTGTGACCTGTGCCACTTCGATACGGGGCAGAATGGAACAACCACGGGGGCGTTGGTGTTGTCCGCAATGTGGAGGGTGACCGATGAGCGCGACAGCGGTGGCACGCGCGCAACTGGACATCTCCAGTAACTGGGAGTCGGTCCGGCTGGCCTACCAGCCTGTGCATCATGTCGCCTGCCGCCAACCCGCTGGTGCGGAAGCACTGTTGCGAAGAATCAACCCTGATGGCTCGGTCAGTGGACCGGAGTCGATTCTGCGCGAAGTCGAGGACACCCAGCGCGATGCTGAGCTCGCTTACTACTTGATCGGGATGGCGGCGCGCCAGGCGCGCGTGTGGTCGCAGGCGGAATGGCTCTTCGGCTACCGAGTCGGCATCAATGTCTCACCGAAAGTCTTGGGCCAATCAGACTTCGCGGAACGGGTACTGACCATTTTGCAGCAGGAATCCTGCGATCCGCGCAACATTCTCATCGAGCTGGTTGAAACGCATCAGTTACCCAACTACCAATGCGCCTTACAGCAGATCCGCGAACTTCGTCAGGCTGAGGTTCTGGTGGCCCTCGATGACTTCGGTGCCGGCCATTCCAATGTTGGCCTGCTCTCCACACTGCCGGTGGACATGATCAAAATCGATCCCGTGGTCTTTGGTTCCGAGCCTGGCCGCCGAGAAATCCAGATCGTCTCTCATGTGGTGGCGCTCGCCCAAGATGTAGGCGCTGTGGTGGTCGCTGAAGGCGTTGAGAATGAACGGCAGTGGAACTGCGTTGAGGCAGCGGGCGTGGACTATGTCCAAGGCTGGCTGCTCAGTCGCGCAGAGATGCCCGATGCACTAGCCCCCGGCTGGGCGCCGACGGGTTCAGCGCCCTGCGGCTGCTGGTCCTAGTCCCACCGCTGACCCATTCCGGTCGGGCTTAACCCATTCCAGTCAGGACGCCACACCACTGCTACAGCGCGCGTACACCCTCAGGTGTCGCCGGAAGCACCCACGCGTTCTCTAGACCCGCTTCGCGACGATACGGCGAGGCGATGATGGTCTTCGATGTCTTGGTTCCCTCCGCCGAACCGAGAACGGAGTACCCCTTCTCGACCGCCTTCTCGCGAATGCGCCGGAACTCCAAGGACATCTGGTCTGATCGCAGGTGCAGTTCGCCCGCCATCTCATCCGGGATTAGTTCAGGGCGAATCTCGGTGACCACATAGTCGTCTTGGGCGAAGACCTTCTCGACCATCTTCTTGGCGATGCGGTCTGCCCAGGCCGATTTGTAGAAGTCTCGGTAGGCGATGTACTTGGTCAAAGTGGTGTTCTCATCCACCGGAATGTTGGTGTCCCAGATGATCTGACGACCGATCTTCGGGATCGTCAGGTCGATCATGACCACAGACGGGAAGAAGAATGCCGTGCGCACCAGAACCGGCGGGGGTTCTTCCTTGTAGGCACGCGAATTCGGCAGAAGTTGAGAAAGCTTGCCGGCCGGCTTGTTCGGGGAGCGCTGTTCGACGGTCAACCGCGCCCACCACTCACCGACTTCGACTTCGAACTCTTCCACCGGCGGAGCTTTCGGGTCACCGAAGACTCCACCGTGCACGAATGGGGTGTGCGACTGATCAGTTCCGTTCTCCACGACGCGTTCGTAGTTGGCGTTCCACAACCACTCACCACGAATCGCCCGCCACTTAGGATCGTCCATGAACGAGAGGTCCGGAATCGGCACGCGCTCCTCTTCGGGAATATCCCCCATGAAGACCCACACCCAGCCGTACTGCTCGTCCACCGGATAGCTATCGACCCGAGCGCGCTTAGACACCGGTCGCCCGCGGCCGTTCGCCGGAATCACGGTGCACGCGCCATCAGACCCAAATCCCCACCCGTGATACGGGCAGGTGATGGTGTCGTCTTCCACCTTGCCTTGTGAAAGGCGGCCGCCACGGTGCACACAAGTGTCGCTCAGGGCGCGCACCTCACCACCGGGGC
Organism: Actinomycetota bacterium; assembly: GCA_003529305.1. Lineage (GTDB taxonomy): Bacteria > Actinomycetota > Actinomycetes > UBA12327 > UBA12327 > UBA12327. Next base: position 4,458 of record DPWC01000111.1, on the reverse strand, counting down.
CGCGCCACAGCACAAGATCTTGCGACAAGATCCGGTGGCGTGACGGAGTCTCGGTGATCTCGTCGCTGAAGGCCAGGGCGTACCAGAAGTTCTTGAACATGCCCCCATTGTGGGGCCTTGACCGCCATCACGCAGAGCGGCCCCTGCCGCACTAGCGTCAGCCGTATGTCCAGCCCACCGGCCAACGCTGATTCCAGCGATGAGGCACTGATCACCACGCTGGTCCGCAACTCCCGCAAGATTACCGTGGTCGGCGCTTCCCGTGACCCGGGCAAGGCCGCCCACCAGGTGCCGGCTGCCTTATTGGCGATGGGTTACGGCATCACCCCCGTAAATCCCTCCGGTGGAGAACTTCTCGGCCAAGTCGTAGCACCGTCATTGGCACAAGTCAGTGGGCCGATCGACCTTGTGGATGTCTTCCGGCCCTCTGCGGACGCTGCAGACATCACCCGCCAAGCCATCGCGGTCGGAGCACGAGCGGTCTGGCTGCAACTAGGGATCGTCTGCGACGAGGCAGCGGCCCTGTGCGCTGCGGCCGGGGTGCCGTTTGTGCAGAACCGCTGTTTGTTGGTTGAAGCCCGACGGCTTATGCCCAGCGGCCGTATACCGTCACTGTGAGTGGCTGATGGCGGGTGAGATTGAACAGCACTCGCGCATCCTTGATGTACATGTTGATACAGCCGTGCGAGTGGCCCACCCAAGGATCGGTCATGAATCCTGATCCATGCTGGCCTTCACCACCGTTGTGTGGCATGAAGTAATACATGATCGAGTCATAGAGGCTGGATCGCTTCTGCACATAGTGGGCATAGACCCGCCCAGTACCGAGCCTGGTTTGCAGCGATTGTGAGCCGCCGCGAACTAGCCAGACATTCCACATCTTTCCGTCGCGGAACAAGAAGTCTTGATGACTTGCTCGGTCATAGCAGGAGTGCCAGCCCGATCTGTAGCAGATGCGTGGGATTGCCGCCCTGTTGCGCACCGTGGCGCGCACCAACACCGCCCACGAGGCAACATCCAAAGTGCCGGTGGCGCGCAAGCAGTGCGAGGCCTGAAAACGCCGAACAGCGGAGGTCACGCGCGTTCCATAGCGGCCATTGATGGGTCCGTCGTACACCTTCGCCCAGCGCAATCGGTACTGCGCTTCACGCACATGCTGAATGGCAAACGGCCCTGCATCGCGGGCACCTGGCTTGGTGGCTGCCCGATAGAAGGGCCGATAGGGCGTGGTGCCTCGAGCGTCACGGGCAATCTGACACAGCGTCGGAGGCCGTGGCCGAGGGCTGGGCGTCGGGGTGGGGGTAGGTGTCGGAGTGGGCGTCGGCGTGATGGTCACCGGCGGCGACGGCGGCGGGACAACGACCGCTTGCGCCACTGCTGCCGAGCTCAGGGAGCTCAGCAGCACAACCAGGGCAGTCCCTACGACGGCCGCGGATCGACGCATAGCGACGACACCTCCACAGGCCCAAGGGGGAAGGTGGCCTGATGGCCTTCCCAACAGAGCAACAGTGTGCCCGATAGCTGCCCGCTAGCGCATCGTCCTAGCCGATGACGCGACCAAAGAAGTGTGAGCGAGCGAAGATCGGATCCAGTCCGGTGCGCTTGCCCGGTTCTGGCGAGTGGTACAGCCGACCGTGGCCGGCGTAGATCCCGACGTGATACACCCGCCCACCGCTGGTGAAGAAGACAAGGTCCCCTGGCCGGGCTTGGGACGGCCTGATCCGACGAGACACGGATGCTTGCCCTCCTGATTGGTGGGGCAACGAGATGCCCAGGGCTCGACTGAAGATAAACCGCGTAAAGCCGGAGCAGTCGAAGGAGGAGGGGCCAGCGGCTCCGAAGGCGTACGGGCGGCCACTGAATCGCTGCGCCATGCGGATCACCGCGTTACGACGAATTGTTCCCTGACGGGCGGCCCGAGTTGCCGCTACTCGCTTGGCTCGATTCCAGGCTGAGATTGCACGAGAGGTCCGACTGTCCACCACTCCTGTGCGAGCGATCTTCGCCCACCCCTGGACGCTGCGAACTCGACGAGCTGTCGCGCGGTCGAAGATTCGGTCGGCGCGCGCCATATGCAGGCGCCGCTCCAGCACCAGCACGGCCCGTCCACGCGAACCCACGCGAAGAACGCCAGCGCTGACCGGGCTAGATGGCGTGCCGGTCAGGCTGCCGAAGGACGGCGGAGTCAGCTGTGACGAGGCGTCACCCGATGGCCCCGGCGTGGGGGCTGCTGCGTTGGCGCTACCCGGAACTACCCAGGCCAGTGACGCCCCCAACAACACAGACACAACAACAGCGCGCGCACGAATGCGTGGCATAAGAAAAGGCCCTCTCCGACGCCTTCGAGGTCAGCTGTCGGGTTCGGGCAGAGAGGTCGACCATGCCCGGCCAGCGGAGTGCAGGCACTCTGCTGGCTTCACCCCAAGGCCCGATCTGCACCGGGCCAACTACCTTGGGTCCCCCGCTCCTGCCCGCGGATGTGGAGGAGGGAGGCCCGGCAGGATTCGGCGTCGGCCACCCTCCGCCCCTAGAAGTGCACCAGGGACGAAAGACACCATAACGGACAGGGCCGTCACCGGCCCTTCAGCCCCTTGTGCCCCACCTGTGATGCCCGAATCGGCCGGAAAATCGGGCATTTCGGGCGTCAGGGCTGAGAGACAAAAACAGCGCCGGCCGCCGCAGCATCTAACTCGGCACTCTGGCCATCGTGGCCCACGACCACGCCCGAAGATGAGCGTCGAACGCTGATCGCGGCACCGGGGCGCACACCGGCGCGATCCAGCGCAGCCATCACGCCCTCGTTCTCTTGCACCGGCTCCGCAATTCGCCGCACCGTGACCGGACGCTCCTGTTCGGTAGCTGCCTGAGATAGGGGTACCAAGCCGTCGGTACCGGCCAACACCGACCCGCCACCGACGAGTTCATCAAGCCCCGGAATCGGATTACCAAAAGGCGACTCGGTCGGCGATCCCAGCAGGGTCAGGATGCTGCGCTCAACATCCTCACTCATCACATGCTCCCACCGGCAAGCCTCAGCGTGAACGGACTCCCAGGGCAGGCCCAGAACCTGCACCAGCAAACACTCAGCAAGCCGATGCTTGCGCATGACGCGCACCGCCATGGCCCGGCCATCGTCGGTGAACTCCAGATGGCGATCACCCTCGACATGCAGCAAGCCGTCGCGCTCGAGGCGCGCCACGGTCTGGCTCACCGTGGGGCCGCTGTGGCCCAGCCGTTCAGCAATGCGCGCCCGGAGGGGAACAACACCCTCCTCTTGAAGTTCGTACACCGTGCGCAGGTACATCTCGGTGGTGTCGATCAACCCGCTCACATCGGCCACGCTAGCGGGTGCGCGGGCAATGATGCGCACCTAGCGTGGTCGTCATGACCCATGACGACCAGGGAACGCCACCGGTTGTGCTCTGGTTTCGCCGGGATCTGCGCCTGAACGATCACGAGGCTCTGGTGGCCGCCGCAGCAACGGGGCGTCGGGTTGTACCCGTGTTCGTCGTTGATCCTGTGCTGTGGGCCAACGCTGGAGATGTCCGCCGAGCATGCCTCTCCCAGGCGCTGTCAGCACTCGATCACTCCCTGCGCACCAGCGGCGGGCAACTGATCGTGCGCACTGGTGCGCCTGCCGAGCAGGTCGTAGCTCTTGCGCAAGAGGTCGGGGCCACTGAAGTTTTTGTCACCGGCGACTTCACTCCCTACGGCCGCAATCGCGACGCCCGCGTGTCCGCAGCGCTCGACAAGGACGGCCGCGCGCTGCACGAAGTGGGAGCGCCCTACGCCGTCGCTCCCGGTGCTGTGCGCAAATCCGATGGCACACCCTTTCGAGTCTTCACTCCGTATTACCGAGGATGGTGTGCCCACGGGTGGAGTGCACCCATGCCGAGTCCGGCGGTCACCTGGGCGGCGGCACCCAGCGAAGCAATTCCTGACCACCGCGCACCCACCGACACCACCTTGCCCGAAGTGTCAGAAGTTGCGGCACTGGATCGTTGGGCGGCCTTTCGGCAGTCAGGTCTCACGGGCTATCACGAACAACGCGACCGTGCTGACCTAGCGGCCACCTCACAGGCATCTATGGATTTGCGCTGGGGATTGATTCACCCTCGCACCCTGTTGGCCGACCTCGGCGATTCAAAAGATCACGATCACTTCCGTCGCGAGGTGTGCTGGCGAGAGTTCTACGCCGATGTGCTCTTTCACGAGCCAGCCTCAGCGCGTCGCAATCTGAAAGTCTCGATGGACGCCATGCGCACTGACAACGGTGAACAAGCCGATGTGCGTTTTGCCGCGTGGGCCGAGGGTCGCACGGGGTATCCCTTCGTGGATGCCGGCATGCGGCAATTGCGGGCCGAAGGCTGGGTGCACAACCGCGTGCGCATGGTCGTGGCGTCCTTTCTCGTCAAGGATCTACATCTGGACTGGCAGCGTGGGGCAGCCCACTTCATG
>DPWC01000208.1 GCA_003529305.1 Actinomycetota bacterium | reverse complement strand
GCGCTCTACCAGCTGAGCTACACCCACCGAGGGCGCTCACATTACCGAGGTGTGTCGAGAGCGCGCGCAGCCGCCTTGGTCGTTGGACCATCAGGTCCAGGTGGTGGCACAAAAAGCGTGGATCGGTAGTACTGCAGTTCGCGGATGCTGTCGCGAATATCGGCCAATGCCCGGTGGTTGCCGCGCTTCTCGGGTGAGTTGAAATAAGTCTTGGGGTACCAGCGGCGGGCAAGTTCTTTGATCGTGCTGACATCAACATTGCGGTAATGAACATGGGCTTCCAGATCGGCCATGTCGCGGGCGAGGAAAGCTCGGTCCATGTGCACGCTCGAGCCGGCCAGCGGCGCCTTTCGTGCCTCGGGCACATGCGTGCGGATGTATTCCAACGCCCGCTCCTCGGCCTCCGCCAACTCCATGCCGTTGGCCAGCTCATCAAGCAGTCCTGAGGCCGTGTGCATCTGACGCACCACATCGACCATCTGGTCCAAGGTGTGTGGTGGGGGGGCGATGAGCAGATCAACCCCGTCTCCCAGCACATTGAGCTCGGCGTCGGTGACCAGTACGGCGATCTCGATCAGGGCATCGCGCTGCAGATTCAGGCCGGTCATCTCGCAGTCGATCCACACCAACCGGTCGCTCATGGGGGCAGCCTAGGCGGTGGTCGTGGTAAGCAAGGTGCGTGGGCGATGTCGTCATCGATGGTGTGCACGGCGCTATTCCGGCGTATTTGGCAACACCATCGTCTCCGGGGCCGTGGTCCTGTGTTGTGGTGATTCACGATGCCCTCGGATTGTCATCGGCCGCCCGCCGGCACGCCGACTGGATGGCGGAGGAGGGCTACCTCGCGATCGCACCAGATCTTTTCGCGTGGGACTCGCGGAACACCTGCCTGCGCTCGTCAGTGAAAGCGCTGCGCGAGCGTCAAGGCCGACAGTTTGACGACATTGAGGCTGCCCGCAAGTTCGTGATCGGACAGCCTGGTGCAGTGGATCGCACCGGCATCATCGGCTTTTGTATGGGTGGCGCGTATGCGTTGTTGTTGGCTCCGCGAGCGGATGATTATCACGCTGCCAGCGTGAATTACGGACGCATCCCGAAGGATGCCGACCAGATTCTGCAGGGCGCCTGCCCCGTGGTGGCGTCGTATGGAGCCAATGACATCTCCATCCCGCAGGGCGCGAAGCGGCTGAGTGCTGCGTTGGAATCTGCGGGGGTCACGCACGATGTCAAGGAGTATCCGCGCGCGGGGCATATGTTCATGGATCAGTTTGATCGCGGCGAGATGCCGGTGATCTTCTCCACGCTGGAGAAAATGTTCGGCATGGGGTATCGCGAAGGCCCGGCCATTGATGCTCAACGGCGCATCACAGCGTTTTTTGCTGAGCACCTCAAAGGCGAGGCCGCCTGAGTCTTAGGGCGACTGCGTGCGCCCGGTTGGATTCGAACCAACGACCGTCTGCTTAGAAGGCAGATGCTCTATCCGGCTGAGCTACGGGCGCGACGCCGTCAATCTATCTGCGTCCCCATTGTTGGTTGTCCCCAGCGAGCGGGTTGGCCCGAGGCGAGCCTTGATGAGGCAGGCAAGGTGCCCTTCTCAATGAGGTAGAGCGCCTAGCGCCCATATTTACAGTGATCGGAGTTCGCAGACATGTCACAGACCAGCATCACCATCGTTGGCAATGCCGTCACGGATGTCACCGTGGCGTCCACCGCCACTGGCGTGGAATATGCGGTCTTTCGGATCGCCACCACGGCACGGCGATTTGATCGATCGGTGGGCCAGTGGGTCGATGGCGACACCTCTTTTATGCGGGTGACCTGCTGGCGGCGCCTCGCCCGCGGGGTGGCCGAGTCGATCGTCAAAGGTGACCCGTTAGTGGTCACCGGCGTCTTGCGCGTTCGCGAGTGGGCGACCGAAGACCGCCGCGGCGTCTCGGTAGAAATTGATGCCTCTGCTGTGGGTCACGACCTCGCCCGCGGGGTGTCCGCCTTCACCCGTGCAGCAAAGCGCGACCCCTTGACGCTGGACCCTGCCGTGGACCAAGAAGTAGACCTCGACTTTCAGCAGGGCGGCCGCGCCAACCCATGGGAGTCGAAGGAGCCATCCACCGCTGCCGCGTAGGGTGCCGCCCATGGCTGAGTTCATCTACACCATGCAGAAGGCGCGCAAGGCCCACGGCGACAAGGTGATCCTCGACGATGTCACCTTGGCGTTTTATCCCGGCGCCAAGATCGGTGTTGTCGGTCCCAACGGTGCCGGAAAGTCCACCGTGCTGCGCATCATGGCGGGTCTGGACACTCCGTCCAATGGCGAGGCGTTCCTCTCGCCCGGTTACAGCGTCGGCATCTTGCTGCAGGAGCCAGAACTCGATCCGACCAAGACAGCGTTGGAAAATGTTCAAGACGGCGTCGCGGAAACCGTGGCCATGCTCAACGAGTTCAACGAGGTCTCCGCCAAACTCGGTGAGCCAGATGCTGACTATGACGCGTTGTTGGAGCGCATGGGCAAACTGCAGGAGCAACTCGACCACCGTGGCGCCTGGGATCTGGACTCGCAGATTGAACAAGCCATGGATGCGCTGCGCTGCCCGCCGGCTGATGCTGATGTCACTGTGCTGTCCGGTGGTGAGCGCCGCCGCATCGCCCTATGCCGTCTGCTGCTGCAAGCGCCAGACTTGCTGCTGCTGGATGAGCCGACCAACCACCTCGATGCGGAATCGGTGCTCTGGTTGGAGCAGCACCTAGAGAAATACCCCGGCACCGTTGTCGCCGTCACCCACGACCGGTACTTCCTCGACAATGTCGCGCAGTGGATTTTGGAACTCGACCGCGGCCGCGCTTACCCCTACGAGGGTAATTACTCCACCTACCTGCAGACCAAAGCTGAGCGCATGAAGGTGGAAGGACAAAAGGACGCCAAGCGCGCCAAGCGCATCAAAGAGGAACTCGACTGGGTGCGCTCTAACGCCAAGGGTCGGCAAGCCAAGAGCAAAGCGCGCCTAGCCCGTTATGAGGAGATGGCTGCCGAGGCCGAGCGCACGCGCAAGTTGGACTTCGAAGAGATTCAGATTCCACCAGGTCCCCGCCTAGGCAATGTGGTGGTTGAGGTTGAACACCTCTCTAAGGGATACGGCGATCGATTGTTGATTGACGACCTGTCGTTCTCTCTTCCGCGCAATGGCATCGTCGGCGTGATCGGTCCCAACGGCGCTGGCAAGACCACCTTGTTTCGGATGCTCACCGGAGAGACCGAACCCGACAGCGGCACGGTGAAAGTGGGCGAGACTGTCAAGGTCAGTTATGTCGACCAGAACCGCGGCGGCATCGATCCCGACAAGACGCTGTGGGAAGTTGTCTCGGATGGCTTGGACTGGATCAAGGTAGGCCAAGTCGAGATGCCCTCGCGGGCTTATGTGTCCGCCTTCGGATTCAAGGGACCAGACCAGCAAAAACCCGCCGGTGTGCTCTCCGGCGGCGAGCGCAATCGACTGAACCTGGCGTTGACGCTGAAGCAAGGGGGCAACTTGTTGCTGCTGGACGAGCCGACCAACGACCTTGATGTTGAGACACTCTCATCGTTGGAAAACGCGTTGCTGGAATTCCCCGGCTGTGCGGTGGTCATCAGTCACGATCGTTGGTTCCTTGATCGTGTTGCCACTCACATCTTGGCGTGGGAGGGCGACTCCCATTGGTTCTGGTTTGAAGGAAACTTCGAGGCCTATGAGGCCAACAAGGTCGAACGACTCGGACCAGAAGCCACGCGTCCACATCGTGCGACCTACCGCAAACTCACCCGCGGTTAACCCGGCCACGGCCGAGCCGGGCCCGATTTGGACCCTCGCCCGGGTGCGATGGGCTGCACTGGGCGCGAGACTGCACTCATGAACCAACCGCTGGCCCCGCCCACTGATACGGACGAATCGGTGACGGCGGTGCGGTGCTTGGTCACTGGTGCCACCGGTTATGTCGGGGGCCGACTCGTTCCCCAGCTTTTGGCAGCCGGGCACAGCGTGCGCGTCATGGTTCGCGATCCACAGAAACTTCGAGACTTCCCCTGGGTGGATCAGGTTGAGGTGGCCGTAGCCGATGCGACCGATGCTGATGCGGTGCAGCGCGCCATGAACGGCATGGAGGTGGCCTACTACCTCCTGCATTCGCTGGGCAGCGGTCCTGATTTCGAAGCCACCGAAGTGCGCATGGCCCGCACCTTTGCAGAAGCTGCTGCCGGCGCCGCAGTGCGTCGCATCGTTTATCTGGGTGGATTGACCCACGACACTGATCTGTCTGCACACATGCGCTCGCGCCAAGAAGTTGGCGATGTGTTCCTCACCGGCCCGGTTCCCACCATCGCCCTGCGCGCCGCCGTCATCATCGGCTCTGGCTCGCTGTCGTTCGAAATGGTGCGCTACCTCACCGAGCGACTGCCCGCGATGGTTACACCGAAGTGGGTCAAGACCCGCACCCAACCGATCGCGGTGCGCGATGTGTTGCGCTACCTCGTGGCCTGCGCCTCACTTCCGCAGACCCTGAACCGCAGTTTCGACATTGGCGGTCCCGATGTCTTGACCTACGAGGAAATGATGCAGGGCTACGCGCGGGCCGCAGGCCTTCGGCGCCGCCTGATCGTCAATGTTCCGGTGTTGACGCCGCGACTGTCGAGTCGATGGGTTGGCGTCGTCACCCCACTGCCGGTGGCGGTGTCTAAGCCGTTGGTCGATTCGCTGCGTAATGAATCAGTGTGCCAAGAGCACGACATTGCGAAATACATCGCTGACCCTGCTGAAGGCCTGCTGGGTTTTGAGGATTCCGTGCTTCTGGCCCTAGAGCGAATCCGGGAAGCACGCGTCACCACTCGCTGGTCGCAAGCCTCGGTAGCCGGTGCACCCTCGGATCCACTGCCGACTGATCCGGCCTGGGCCGGTGGCTCGCTGTACACCGACCACCGCAGTGCGCCAGTGGATGCCACACCGGGGCAGTTGTGGCGGATCATTGAAGGCGTCGGCGGCCAAAACGGCTGGTACTCCTTCCCCTTCGCTTGGGAACTGCGCGGCCTGCTGGATCGTCTCGCCGGTGGTGTGGGCCTGCGTCGAGGTCGGCGCGATCCGCAGCGGCTCATGGTGGGCGAATCCCTGGACTTCTGGCGGGTCGAGGAGATCATCCCCGGTGAACTGCTGCGCCTTCGAGCTGAGATGAAGATGCCGGGCTTGGCGTGGTTAGAGATGCGAGTACTGCGTGGCGAAAATGGCGAGACCATCTACGACCAGCGTGCGGTGTTCCATCCGCGCGGATTAGCTGGCCATGCCTACTGGTGGTCGATTTCGATCTTCCACGCGATTGTCTTCGGCGGCATGGTGCGCAACATCGGCAAAGCGGCCCATCGCGCCCCGATTGCCGCGTCAGTCACAATGGAGCAGTGAGCGAGCCCACCTTCTTCGATCGCTTCGGCGGAGCTGCGGCTTTCAACACGCTCGTCAGCGAGTTCTATAAGGGCATCGCGGGCGACGATCTTGTTCGCCCGATGTATCCGGACGAAGATCTTGGGCCCGCGGCCGATCGACTGCGCTGGTTCCTCGAGCAGTACTGGGGTGGGCCGAAAACCTACAGCGAACAACGCGGCCACCCTCGACTCCGCATGCGGCATGCTGCCTTTGCGATCACCCCGGAGGCGCGTGATCGCTGGTTGGATCACATGCGGGCTGCCGTTGACGAACTGCGGCTAACCCCAGAGCTCGATGAGGAGCTGTGGGCCTACTTGCTGGATGCCGCTTTCGCCATGACCAATCAGCCAGGGCCAGAATCCGGTCGCTGGGTGTAGCCGCCCTAGATCTGCAGCCCTAGATCTGCAGCCCTAATTCGTGGGCGCTGAACGCCAAAGTGTCGACCGTCAACGCCACCGAACGACTCACCGCGCGAGCACCATGGCCGACATCGCCTTCTGATCGCAGCAGGATCGGGCGCGCATCGATAGCCCCTGTGGTGGAGTGCTGCAGGGCAGCGCACATCTTGCGGGCATGCATCGGATCGACCCTGGTGTCTTGATCAAAGACGGTGAACAAAGTCGCGGGGTACTCCACGCCGTCGTGTACATGGTGATATGGGGAGTAGGCCAACAGCCACTCCAACTCGCTGGCCACCGACGCGCTGCCGTACTCCGTGGACCAGGTGGCCCCCAATCCGGATCCTTCGTAGCGCACCATGTCCAGCAGCGGGGCTGAACAGACCACACTGCGATACAGCTCGGGTCGTTGCGTCAACGCAGCGCCCACCAGCAGCCCGCCATTGGAGCCACCGCTGATGCCCAATTGCGCCGCTGAGGTCCAGCCGCGGTCGATGAGGTGCTCGGCTGCCGCATGAAAGTCGTCGAAGACATTTTGCTTCGTGCCCAGCATCCCGTCGCGATGCCATTGTTCGCCTTCTTCCGAGCCACCGCGCAGACAGGCGACGGCGTAGACACCGCCTGCTTCTACCCACGCCAAGATGGCTGCTGAGTAGCCCGGTGCCATCGGCACGCCGAAGCCTCCGTAGCCGTACAAGATGGTGGGTCGAGGCCGGTCGGGCTGCTGCTGCGGCGCAATGACAAACAGGCGGACCTTCGTGCCGTCCTTTGAGGTGTAGACCTCTTGCTGCGCGTGCACGGACGGTACTTCCACTGTTCCTGGCGCATGGGCCCAGGTGCTCGTGGCGCCGCTGAGGGCATCGAAACGCTGCACACAGGCGGGGGAGAGAAAGTCGGTGTAGACGAACCACGCTTCGTGACCGCCCTCGGGTCGTTCGATCAGTGCCCCGACGGTGCCCACGCCCGGCAGTGGCACCTCGCCGATGCGCTCACCGTCGGTGAGGCGGTGGGTACTCACCGAGCCGACGGCATATTGAGTCCACGACGCGAGCAGAACAGGCTCGGCGAGTTCAGATCCATCCAGAATCGCGAAGCCGTCGAGAACTGCCGTGTCATCCTGCGCGATCAGATCGCGCCAATGGTCGGCCTCAAGGTGATCGGCATCAGTGACACACAGTCGCCCGCGGGGAGCATCACGGTCGGTGAAGATGTACAGCCGACCATCCCGACCGAACTCAATACCTGTTTGCGCATCCACCCCAACCTGCACGGGTGTTAACACCGGTGAGGTGGGTGCACCCTTGGACAGGTCAGCCACCCACAAGTCGTTGCGCGGCGCGGTGCCCTCGGATGCCGAGACCTGCAGCCACTTGCCGTCGCGACTGACCGAGACCCCGTAGTAATTGGTCATAGGCAAGCCGTGCCCGAAGATCTCGACATCGTTGGCTGGGGCTTCACCAATGGTGTGCAGGTAGACCCGACGGTGGTATTGCTGCTCGTCAGCGGGCAAGCCGGCCGGGTCAAGCCGGCGCACGAAGTAGAACTGCTGACCGCCGGGTAGCCAGGCCACAGGGGAGTAGCGCGCCCGATCAATCGGGCCATCGACGATGGCGCCATCGCTGACGCGCATCACGCGCAGAACGGACTCCTCGGTGCCGCCTTCCGAGACTTGATAGGCCAGCAGATCGCCCTCTTTGGACGGCTGCCAACTATCCAGCGTGGTCAGTCCTGTCGGATCCATGGCCATGGGGTCAAGCAGTACGCGCTCGGTGCCATCGGGGTCGGTGGTCAACAAGACGGCGTGCTCTTGCTGGGCTGTGCGGCGCATGAAGAACGAACGCTGGCCTCGCCACACCGGCGGCGAGATCGCTCCGGCGGCCATCAACTCCGTGAGGCGCTGTTGCCAATGATCAGCAGTGTTCCACCGTGACCGCGCGGCCGCCACGAGTTCACCTTGTTGCGCCAACCAGTCGCGAGTGCGTGGATCGGCAGGGTTCTCCAGCCACCGATACGGATCACGGATCGTGTGCCCGTGTAGCTCATCGGCGGCATCGATCCGCTCCGCGGTGGGGTAGGCGCCCGCTTCTGGCGCCGGTGGCCCGGCGGTCGATGGGCTCACTGTTGGCCTGCAGCGGCGTCGCACGCACGGGCCCGCAAGGCCCGTGCGGTGGAGTCACGGCCTTCCCCAACTAGGCGTCGCACTGGCGCCTCAATGTCATCGCGGGCGAGGAAGGCGTCGGCCTTGGCGACCGTGTCGGCATCAATGCTGTACACCGGAAACAGGCCCGTGACGATGTCTTGCGCCATTTCGTGAGTGCGGCTTGACCACACGCTCGCCGCGACCTCGAAATAGCGATCGACAAACGGCTGGGTCAAGGCCACTTGGTCGGGGTGCTGGAAGCCGCCGATCATCGCGCCTAATACGGCATTGGGAAGTGAATTGTCGGTGGTCATGGCCAACCAGGCATCGGCCTTGGCCTGAGCCTCGGGTCGAGACGCATTGGCCATCGCGGCCATGCGCTGTCCTGTTGCGGTGTTATCGCGCGCAAGTTCGCGATCAATGTCTGCCGCGCTTGCGCGACCGGCGGAGGCCAGGCGCTGGACCAAGGCCCATCGAAGGTCCACATCCATCACGAGACCGTCAAGAACTTCACTGCCATCCAAGAGCGCGGCCACCAGATCCAACTGCTCAGGGGTACTGGCCGCGGAAGCAAAGTTGCGCGCGAAGGTCAACTGCCGATCGCTGCCAGGTTCGGCATCACGAAGCCATTGATGCAGGGCTTCTGCCAAGGCGTGCATTCCAGTGGGGCGCCACTGCGGGTCGGCGTACTGATCAATGGCTGCGCGCACCTGGCGAAGTGCCTGTTGCACCACACTGATGGATGCCTCGGCCGGCACCGCACCCAAGACAAGGTCGACAAACTGCCGGGTGGGCATCTCTGCATCGCGGGTCATGTCCCACACCGCTCCCCAGAGAACGGCGCG
>DPWC01000075.1 GCA_003529305.1 Actinomycetota bacterium | reverse complement strand
GGGAACGAGTCTGGCTGTTCATGGGCAGGGTGGGGGCCGAGGTTGCGGCGGTACGACTCGTGTGAGGCCAAAGTGGTCATGCCTGTCCTTCCTTATCGGTGTCGTGCAAGTGGCTCTATTGGCCATTTGTTTTCGGCGGGCAAAGTAGGCGCTAAATGCAGCAGCCTCACCCCAGTGTCCCACCGAAGTAGTCCGAGCGGTTGAGGTCCAAGATCTCCCGGAGTTTCTTGTAGCACTGGTTAAGGGTCGTCTTGACCGTTGAGGCATTGGCGTAGCCGAGTTCCTCAGCAATCTGCTGGTGCGATCTTCCCTCAGCCGCCATGCGTACCACCTCGCGTCGCCGAGGCGGTAACGATGAAAGAGCTAATAGATAGGCATCATGTCGGGCTTGCTGGCGTTCATCACGGATCAAGGCCAGGCTCGGGGTGCGCAGCTCCTGAAAGAGTTGCTGCATCGCGGTGGGCAGGTCGGCGAGGTCCTCGGCGTCGAAGCCGCCAAACTTCACCGATGCCATTCGATAGGCAGCCTTTTGTCGGCGGGCGTCATCGCGGACCAGATTGGTCACGATCTGCCGGACGAACGCATCAAGGTCGTCAAAGGCCCGGTCCTCCATGCGCAGCAATCGCTCGAGGGCTTCCTGAGCTAGATCCTCTTGACGGGCGGCATCGCCACGGACCAAGTCACCGGCTTTGGCCCGGGCGATGCGACGCGCCTGCTCCCACTGCTCGTCGGTGAGCTCCACCGTCACCCCCTCTGGGCCGGGTCACCCAAGGTGGCCCCTAGGGACGGATCCAACCAGCCGACGGCCTCGGTGCACAGCCACTGCTCGAAGTGTCGATTGGCCAGAACATGACTGCTGCGGCGAGTGCGCAGCAAACCAATGGCGTCCTCAGGCGAGTAGCCCTCGAGGAGAAGGATCAATGCACTGATCAGCCCTGATCGGTTCACGCCGGCTTGGCAGCGCACGAGCACTTGATCGCCCTGCTTCCACCGCGCGTGGGCTTGCCGGGCGATGCGCACGATGCGCGGAATGTCGCCGCCGTCCAGAGCGCTGTCGTAGAAGCCGAAGCGGATCTCTTCGACATGCCACGGCACCGGGTTGGCATCGGCGTATGCCGTGACCACGAGGTCAAAGGGGAAGTCGCCGCGAGTGCGACGATGCGTTCCATAACCGAGAACATCGTCGTCCTCAGTACCGCCTTGGTACAGGCCGGGCAGGATTTCATCGGGCTCTGCGGTGGGCCAGGTAGTGATGGGGTAGTCCAATTGCTGGGTCATGGTGCTCCTCCCTGAGGGGGAATTTCCCCCTCCACCTACCCAGACGCAGTTCTAGGCGGGAGGTAAATCGGCGTGTCGGCCGGATTCGAACACCTGTTCGGTTTAGGGTCTACACCAGATCGCCCCCAAGAACGACTTTCCACAGGCCTGCCAACGGTTTCTGGGCCTTGTCGGAAGCCCCACTTAGGGTCCGATCTCGAACCCCGGCGGCACACCGGTCGGCGGGGAAGTCCAGCACTGAAGGGTCCGTAACCCATGGCCGCAACTGACCGCGACAAGGCCCTCGAGGCCGCATTGGCCCAGATCGACCGCCAGTTTGGCAAAGGCTCGGTGATGCGCCTGGGCGATGAGGCTCGCGCCCCCGTTGAGGTCATCCCCACCGGCTCAATTGCTCTCGATGTTGCCCTGGGTATCGGTGGTCTGCCGCGTGGTCGCGTGGTCGAGATCTACGGTCCTGAGTCCTCCGGAAAGACCACGGTTGCCTTGCACGCGGTGGCCAGTGTGCAGCGCGCTGGCGGTATTGCCGCCTTCATTGACGCCGAGCACGCCCTGGACCCCGACTACGCCGCCAAGCTTGGTGTCGACATCGACGCCCTGCTGGTCAGCCAGCCCGACACCGGTGAGCAGGCACTCGAAATCACAGACATGCTGATCCGCTCTGGCGCTATCGACATCATCGTCATCGACTCTGTTGCCGCCCTCGTGCCGCGCGCTGAAATCGAGGGCGAGATGGGTGACAGCCATGTCGGTCTGCAGGCCCGATTGATGTCGCAGGCCTTGCGCAAGATCACCGGGGCCATGAACGCCTCCGGCACCACTGCGATCTTTATCAACCAGCTGCGCGAGAAGATCGGCGTGATGTTCGGATCGCCCGAGACCACCACCGGTGGGCGTGCCCTGAAGTTCTACTCCTCGGTGCGCCTGGATGTGCGCCGCATTGAGACCCTCAAAGACGGCACCGAGGCTGTGGGCAACCGCACTCGCGTGAAGGTGGTCAAGAACAAGGTCGCTCCGCCGTTTAAGCAGGCCGAGTTCGACATCATCTATGGCGTCGGGATCAGCCGCGAAGGCGGATTGATCGACATGGGTGTCGAGCACGGCTTCATTCGTAAGTCCGGTGCCTGGTACACCTACGAAGGCGACCAGCTCGGTCAAGGCAAGGAGAACGCGCGAAACTTCCTGCGCGACAACCCGGATCTCTCCGATGAACTGGAGAAGAAGATCAAGGAGCACCTCGGGGTGGGGGCACGCATCGACGAGCCCATTGACCTCACCGTTGCCGTCCCCGTCGAGTAAGCGCGAAACCGGCACCAGTGACCACTGTTCACGCAGTCACTGACGACACCCAGGGCACCGGCGATGCTGACTCGTTAGTGCCTGAGGATGAACGCGCTCGCGCGATCATCCTGCGCCAATTAGCCAGCAGTGCCCGCACCCGCGAACACCTGCGCCAAAAGCTCGCAGGCAAAGGCATCAGTGCTGCCGTGGCGCGGGAAGTTCTTGACCGCTTCACCGAAGTTGGCCTGATTGACGATGTCACCTTCGCCCGTGACTACATCACGAGCCGTCGTACAGCTCGCGGCATCAGTCAGCGTGGACTTCGCCAAGAACTGACCCGCAAAGGGGTGCCCGAGGACATCATCACCGAGGCGCTCTCGGCCACCACGATCGACGAGGAACGAGAACTGGCACTAGCCACCGTCACCAAACGCTGGCGCAGCGTGGCCACTTTGGAGCCACCAGCACGCCGCCGCAGACTCGCCAGTGCACTGGCCCGGCGCGGCTTTCCCCCCGAGTTGACCTACGAGGTCATCCGTGAAGTAGAAGCCCGCATGGGCGCCGTGGGCAACGACGATGAGGTCACCGACCTCATCGAGCCAGACTGACCCAGCGCCGGTAGGTTGAGGGCTGACCCAGCGGCCTAACGATGTGCCGCTCCTGCACGAAGTGAAGTGGAGCCACTGTGGGCCCGATCTCCCGCTGGTCCGTGAACAACCCGTGGAAAGCCCTGTTTATTTGGGCGCTGCTGATGGTCGGAGTCTTCACTGCCGCCGGAGCTCTGAAGGCCGGCTACAACGACTCCTTCCAACTGCCCAACACGGAATCCACCACGGCCCAGAATCTGCTGATCAAGCAGTTCCCGGCCTTTCAGCCCAAGGGCGCCGACTCCGCGGCGATCGTTTTCGGTGCCAACCGCGGCAGTGTGCTGACCCCGGCCAATGCCGCGGCCGCCCAGAAGGTGCTCGCGCAGGTCAAGAAGAACAAGTCAGTCGTCTCCATCACCTCGCCCTTTGACCCGGCCGCGGCACGCGCTGCCGCTCAGCAGCGCGCTGCCGCGCAAGGCGCCGGACCCAGCCCCCTGGGCACGGCTGCTTCCTTTGTGGCCCCGGTGAGCAAAGACGGCTCAGTGGCCAAAGCCACCGTCTTAATCCGTACCACCGATGGAAAGGCCAACAGCGCGGATGTTGCCGCCATTGACGACATCATCATCAAGGCCAACACCGAGACATTGAAGGTCGGCGTCTCTGGACGCGTCTTCGACTTCGCCCAAGGCAAGCCGCCGAAGACCGAGGGCATCGGCATCATCGTCGCCCTGATCATCATGGCGATCATGTTTGGCGCCGTCGTGGCCGCTGGACTACCGATCGTCACCGCCGGATTTGGATTGGCCACCGGACTGGCCGCAGTCACTGTCTTCACCAACATCGCGGACATCCCCACCTTCGCGCCCATCCTGGCCAGCCTGATCGGGTGGGGAGTGGGTATCGACTACTCCTTATTCGTCATTAACCGCTTCAAGGCGGCAGTAGATGCCGGTAAAGAACCCCGCGTCGCGGCGATCGAATCGGTGAACACCTCTGGTCGCGCTGTGCTGTTCGCGGGCACCACTGTCATCGTTGCGCTAGCCGGACTTTTCGTCCTGCGCATCAACTTCATCAACGGACTAGCCACCGCCTCCATGCTCACCGTGTTCACGGTCATGCTCAGTGCCCTGTGGCTGTTGCCCGCCGTGATCTCCCTGCTGGGTCGTCGGGCTTATGCCCTGAAGTTGCCGTGGGCGCGAAAGCCACGCAAGCTGCACCCGCGCGGCACCGCCTTTGCTCGTTATGGCGAGTGGCTGCAAGGTCGGCCCCTGCTGCTGGTCATCGGCGCTTTGGTGGTGATGGCGATCATCGCGCTGCCAACCCTGGGCCTGCAGCAAGGCTTCGCCGATGCCAGCGGCAAGAAGCCGGGCAACCCCTCTCGCACCGGGTACGAGTTGCTCACGAAGGCATTCGGTCCGGGCGTCAACGGACCCTTCATTGTGGTCGTCGAGTTGCCGCGAGCCGGTGCACTGTCGGGGGCCTATCCGCTGGCAGCGGCAATCCAGCGCACTCAGGGTGTTGCCGGCGCTACCAACCCGGTGCCGAGCGATCTGAAGTCGCCGCAGCGCTCTACCGCAGCGCTGATCACGGTGTACCCGACATCGGCTCCGCAGGATCAAGCCACCCAAGGCCTGCTCAATCGCCTGCGCGAGGAGGTCATCCCGGCGGCCACTAAGGGCACCGGTGTGAAGGCCTATGTCGGTGGCACCAAGGCCATCACGATCGACTTTGGCCGAGTGCTCTCCGACGCTCTGCCGCTGTTCCTTGTCATCGTTATCGGCTTGGGCATTGTGGCGCTGAGCATCTTGTTCCGCTCCCTGCTGGTGCCCGTCATTGGTGCCTTGGCCAGTCTGATCAGCTACGGCGCGGCCTTGGGTATTTCCGTGGCGGTCTTCCAATGGGGCTGGATCAAGGACCTCTTCGGCGTGCAGGCCACCGGACCGATCGCCCCCTTCGTGCCAGTGTTCCTCTTCGCCATTCTCTTTGGCCTCTCGATGGACTACCAGGTCTTTCTGGTCAGTCGTATGCAAGAGGAGTGGGCACACAGCAAGGACAACCATGTGGCGATCCGCCGAGGTCTCGCGGGCTCCGGGCGAGTGGTGGCCGCCGCCGCCGCGATCATGGCCTCGGTGTTCTTCGGCTTCGTCTTTGGCGATGACGCCACGATCAAACTCTTCGGACTCTCGCTGGCCACCGCCGTACTGCTGGATGCCTTCGTCGTGCGACTAGTGCTCGTGCCCTCGCTGATGACACTGTTCGGTAACGCGAACTGGTGGCTGCCGGGCTGGCTCGACAAACTGCTGCCGCACCTGTCGGTGGAGACCGATGACCAAACCTACGAGGCCGAGGCTGGCCTGATCGAGGACATCCCCGCCGCGCGCTAGGGCAGTGCGGCTGGCATGATCCGGCGTGGCCGAGGAGGTTCCGCGGCCCTGACCCGGAGGTCCACCGTGCGTCGTTCGCGCCTGCTTCTGCTCGCTGTTCCTGCTGCCTTGCTGTTGGCTGCCTGCACTTCCAACGGCGGCACGACCGCTGCTCCCAGTGCCACACCGACAGCGTGCTCAGCGACCACCGTGAAGTCCGGTGTCCTGACCATCGGTACCGACAAGCCGGCTTACCCGCCGTACTTTGTCGATGACAACCCCACCAACGGCAAGGGCTTTGAGTCGGCCGTGGCTTACGCGGTGGCCAAGCAGATCGGCTACCCCGCAACCAAAGTGCGCTGGGTGACGGTGCCGTTTAACAACTCTTACGCACCGGGCAAGAAGGCGTTCGACTTCGACATCAACCAGATCTCGATCACCCCCGAGCGCGCCAAGGCCGTGACCTTCTCTGACGGGTACTACACGGTCAACCAAGCTGTCATCGCGCTGAAGACCTCGTCCATCGCCTCGGCGAAGTCGATCGCTGATCTGAAGTCAGCGCGACTGGGTGCCCAGGTCGGGACCACGCAACTGAGTTTCATCGACGACACCATCAACCCGAGCACGCAGCCGCGGGTCTATAACGACACAGCCGCTGCCACTGCGGCACTGAAGGCCAAGCAGATCGACGGTCTTGTCGTGGACCTGCCGACCGCGTACTACATCACCGCTGCCGAGCTGGACGGCAGCAAGATCGTCGGTCAGTTCAAGGCACAAGATGGACCCAATGCCGAGAAGTTCGGCCTGCTGCTGCAAAAGGGCAACACTCTGGCGTCCTGCCTGAACACTGCGCTTGAGGCCTTGAAGTCCTCTGGTCAGTTGCAGCAGATCCAAGACAAGTGGCTGGCCGGCGTGGACGCGCCGTACTTCACCGAGTAGTCGTCAGCGCGACGCCCGGTGGCTGATTCCGCCGTGCACGAGCCGGACTCGACGAGCTCTGTCGACTCGGCGGCTGCGGTCGACGCTGCGGTTGGGGTCGACGCTGCTGCCGCCGTTGCTCCGGTGCCCTATATCGATCCGGTGCGCCGGAGATTCGTGCGCCGTCGCGCTCGTCGCGATGCGCTGATCGCCTCAGTCAGCCTGGTCGGCTTCGCCGTGCTCGCCGTGGTGCTGGTGGGCAGTTCACCCGGCTGGCCGGCGGTGCGCTCTCTCTTCTTTGACGCCGGCGAGTTCACCAGCACCCTGCCCGAAATTGCCTCGGCATTTTGGCTCAACTGTCGGATTTTCCTGGTTGCCGAACCAGCGATTCTCGTGCTCGCGCTTCTTATCGCGTTGGCCCGCGGCACCACAGTGCCGGTGCTGTTCCCGGTGCGGGTGTTGGCCACGGTGTATGCCGACATCTTTCGAGCGATCCCGACGATTTTGTTGGTGCTACTGCTCGGCTTCGGAGTGCCGGCGCTGAACAGCGAGGCAATCCCCGCC
>DPWC01000123.1 GCA_003529305.1 Actinomycetota bacterium | reverse complement strand
GGACCATCGCGACTCCGGCAGCCACCGCGCTAGCCCATCCGAGCGCGTCCTTGGCTGCCGCATCGGACAGAGCCATTCGGTCGGGGTGGCTGCTGTCCCCCCGCGAGCCGCTAGTCGCGGCTGAACGCTCGGTCCTGCGCATAGCCGAGAGCCTAGGCACCGCGGGCTTGGTCGGCTCGCCCGCTGCGGGAACCAATCCCGTCCAACGAGGAAAATCGTGGAATATCGGACATAAGTGACGTGTTTCTCATAACATCTTCATGCTCTATCGCTTGGCAGGCAAAGTTGTTCATGCAAGGATAGGATTTGAAACGATTCGCTCGCGAAGCAGTGTTGGTCTCCCCTGGCCGGCGCGCCCGACCAGATCTAGGTCTCAGGCTGTGAAGTGGCCTGAACCGGTGTCACCGGTCGAACGTGCCGCCGGCTGTGGATCCGATAACGGACGAATCAGACATTGACCGATGCTTGCGGGTACCAAACCCGAGGGACAAGCGCAAAGGAAGGAGCCGGACATGGAGTGGCGCCACCAAGCTGCCTGCCGTGATGCCGACCCTGAGCTGTTCTTCCCCATCGGAAACACCGGTCCGGCATTGCTACAGATTGCCGAAGCCAAGAAGGTTTGCAACTCCTGCCCCGTGGTCGCTGCCTGCCTTCAGTGGGCGTTGGAGACCGGCCAAGAGGCCGGCGTCTGGGGCGGCACGAGCGAAGATGAGCGGCGAGAACTACGCCGCCGTGCTGGTCGCGCTGCCCACGTCTGAGAGCTCAGGACACTGTGAAAGCGTCGGCCTTCGACCAACTGAATAACTGATTCACGAACTCACAAACGACACCATCGATAGACCGGGCCCAGTCCCATAAGCCAATCAGGGCGACCAATCACCGCGGTCGATCGCCGCACCTCGCGGGATTCCGGACCGCCGACTCATCGGCGGTGAGTGCAGCGGCGTCAGGACTCGACGGTAACCAGCACATCGCCCTCTTGGACGACATCGCCGGCAGTCACACTGACGTCAGCAACAACGCCCGGGGCTTCGGCAAACACCGGAATCTCCATCTTCATGCTCTCAAGCATGATGAGGGTGTCGCCGGGGACAACCTGCTGACCTGCTTCAACCAGGATGGTGAGCACATTGGCCACCATCTCGGCGCGGTACTCCACGGCAGACATGCCGGGTCACTCAGCTGTTGGGGCGCTTACCGTGGTTCGCGCCGCTCTTCTTGCGGGCCTTCTTCTTGCGTGCGCGCTTGCTCATCGAGGTTCGCCTCCTGCAGTAACCACTTGTGGGTGCCCTGGCTCACATCTGGGTTCAGCCGTTGTCGGCTCCCCAAATCTGACCTGGGTGAGGAAACCCTAGTCCCGAGCCCACATCTCGATTTGGTCAGACTGCCATTGGATCCAGGTCTCCCGCCCAGCCTCTCGCACCCGCAGGGACACCCGGTCGTACACATCCCCAGGCACCTCCTCGGGGGCGTGGGCGCGGGCGAGCGCTGACTTCACCCGGCGCGCTGCCACAACCTCGGTCAGGCACCCCGTGCACTGCGTCACATGGTCAACGAACTCCTGCTCGGATAGGCCGCCGCAGTGGGCAATCTCTCCATCCACGTAGGCATCGAGCCACTCTCTGATGCTGCCGCAGGATGCGTGGCTGTTGCTCACGTTTGGTCACCACCCTTGACGGCCGAGGAGTCCTCGGGGAGGTAGCCCTGCTCGACAGCGAGGTCGTGCAGCAACACCTTCAACCGCTGGCGCCCGCGGTGCACGCGTGACATCACTGTGCCGATGCTGATCTGCAGAATCTCCGCCGTCTCCGCATAGGAGAATCCGTCAACGTCCACGCACCACACCGCATCGCGGTAGTAGGTCGGGAGTTGATTCAGCGCATCCTGCACCTGGCGACGCGTCGCCATCATCAGCGCGTGCTCTTCCAAGGAAGGCACCACCAGGCTGTCAACCTTGTGCGTGCGCAGCGTGTCGTCGAACTCCTCCGTGTTCACCACCTGCGGACGCCGCTGCTTGGCCCGGTAGGTGTTGATGAAGGTGTTCTCGAGAATCCTGCGCAACCACGTCTTCGGGAATCGGCCGTCAAAGCTGGCGAAGCCCTTCATGGCTCGGATCAACGTGTCCGAGACCAGGTCCTCAGCATCCTGCTGATGCAGGGTCTTGGACTTGGCCACTGCCAGAAGCATCGGCAGATGCGGCAGGACCACTGCCTCAAAGGTGGCCACCAACTGGGCCTCGGTCACCGGCGCGACCGGAGTTGACTCCAGGTCGAGCGGTTCGGCCGGCGCGGGCACAGTCACCGCAGGGGTAGAAGGGGCGTGGGGGTCGCTGACGTGCTGGTTTGCAGGGTACGTAGGAGTCTCCTTTGGTTGTGGGCCAGGCAGGTTGCCTGACCGGTTTTGCAGTGTAGGGGCGGGGTCTGACACCGGCCGATACACGGATGTCGCTCGGTTGCCGCCAGCCGCCACGGCGTGCGATCGGTCGCCCCCGCCTCGCCGGCGCACAGGAGGCACTCCCAAGGCCGGTTCAGCGGGGTCAGAAAGGAACATCACCCATGTCAACGCTGCGGGTGGAATTCCTATTCCCAGCCATAGTCCGGGGTTGCCGCCAGCCCGAGAGTCCGGCTGGCCAGGTTGCCCGAAAAACACCTCCCACTATTAGGCGGGCTGTCAAATCGAGTTTCCCTGCGCCACAGCCGGCAGCCACCGCGGCGACGGACTGGCTGAAAAACACCCCCCCCACTACTAGGCGGGCTGTCAAATCGAGTTTCCCTGCGCCACAGCCGGCAGC
>DPWC01000009.1 GCA_003529305.1 Actinomycetota bacterium | reverse complement strand
GCGAGATTGCCGCGATATCTACGCCGTCAAGATCGCTCGATACATGGGCCAGAGCCCCGGCATCGCGAGCCTCCACTGCGCCGCCGGGAAAGACATGAGCGCCCGCCGCGAAATTCAGCGCCGCAATGCGATGCATCATCCATACCTGAAGGTGATCGACAGGTGCATCGCGCACTGATTCCGACTGCTTGGGCGCATCGCGAACAAGCAGAACCGTTGCCGCCCGACGAATCGGAGTTGTCACTCCACCTCAACGATAAGTTCGATCTCCACCGAAGCATCCATCGGCAATACGGCCATGCCCACACTGCTGCGGGCGTGCTTGGCTGATTCACCAAAAAGTTCGCCGAGAAGTTCACTGGCGCCATTGACGACTTGTGGTTGCCCTGTAAACGCCGGGCTGCTCGCGACATAGCCGACCACGCGAACCACACGAGTTATCCGATCAAGGTCGCCGATCTCTGCTTTGACCGCTGCCAGTGCATTCAGCACGCAGATCCGAGCCAGTTCATAGCCCTGCTCCACCGTGACCTCAACATCGACCTTGCCGGTGTACGCAATAACGCCGTCGACCAACGGCAATTGCCCCGCCGTGAAGACCAACGAACCGGTCTGCACAGCTGGCACATAAGCAGCCAACGGTGTGGCTACTGGCGGAAGGGACAACCCCAGTGCGGCCAGGCGATCTTCACAGCGACTCACGACTGTTCCTTCGGCCTTTTTAGGTAGGCGACCACATTGTCAGCACTGGGGCCCGGAACGATCTGGACGAGTTCCCACCCGTCTTCACCCCAGGTATCCAGAATCTGCTTCGTCGCGTGGATCAGCAACGGCACCGTGGCGTACTCCCAAGTCGTCATGGGACGAGCCTAGGCGCAGTCATTACCCCACGCGCAGCGAGTCCGCCGTCAGATCAATCGCAGAAGTGGCAGAGGACACCGCCGACTCGTACTGATTACGAGCACTCTCTAAGACTTCACGCCACGAAGTGACATTGCTGCGACGGCGCAACAGTGCGCGACGCTCTCGTTCGGTCATGCCGCCCCAGACGCCGAACTCGGTGCGGTTGTCCAAGGCGTCTGCTAGGCACTCGGTGCGAACAGTGCATGACATGCACACAGCCTTGGCCCTGTTCTGGGCGGCTCCCTGAACAAACAGCTCATCAGGCGCTGTGGTCTGGCACGCTGCTTGCGCGATCCAGTTGTCCACCCAGGTCATGCGGCCTCCCCAGAACGCCTGCTGGTGCACCGACTTTTCGACGCACTAACCCCCCAGAGACCCCACGGCCCCTCGCGTTCGCTCGAACCTAGGCAGCCCCGGCAATGCTGGGGAACCCCTGCGTCCCCAAGGGTTACCCAGTCGTTATGCCTAGGGAAAGAGTCCAATGGCCGCGTAACCTGCAGGTTGTGGGGTCTCAGGAGTCACTTCCGCACCACGCTCAGTCGCCGCAGGCAGGCACCGGGCGGAGTCGGCGTCTGCTGAACCTGTTCGCCACCTGCGCTGCTTTGGGCGTGGTCATCGCCGCCTTGGCCTTCCCCGTTGTGGGTGGTGTTGCTCTGGCGGCGAGGGATTCGTCGGTGTCGTTCTCTGCTCTGCCCAGCGTGCTGAATGCCCCACCTCTTCCGCAACGCACTGTGCTGTTGGCCAAGGACGGCTCGACCATCGCGACGGTGTTTACCGAGAACCGCACCGAGGTTCCCCTGACCTCAATTGCCCCGATCATGCGTCAGGCGATCGTGGCCATTGAAGACGCTCGCTTCTATCAGCACGGAGGCGTGGACCTGCGAGGCACCCTGCGGGCAATTCGACAAAACCAACAAGCGGGCGGGGTGAAACAGGGAGCCTCGACTCTGACGCAGCAATACATCAAGAATGTTCTGCTGGAGAACGCACGCACACTTGATGAGCGCAATGCGGCGCGATCCCGCACGCTGCCTCGCAAGATCCGCGAGATTCGACTAGCGGTGGCTTTGGAGAAGCGCTTCACCAAAGATCAGATTCTTGAGCGCTACCTCAACACGGTGTATTTCGGTGATGGTGCCTACGGCATCCAAGCGGCGGCCCAGCGGTATTTCGGAGTCAATGCCGCCGATCTCAGTTTGGCCCAGGCCGCGACCTTGGCCGGTGTGGTACAGCAGCCCCTGGCCTACAACCCGCGCACCAACACTGTTCGCGCTCAAGCCCGCCGCGATGTGGTGATTGAGCGCATGCTGCAACTGGGAATGATTCAACCTTCGCAGGCCACCAAAGCCAAAGCGATTTCGCTCGGCCGATCTTTGAATATCACTTCAGTGGCCAATGGTTGTGCCACCTCGTACGCCGCGTATTTCTGTGAATATGTGCTGAACTTCCTGCGCTACGACCCCTACTTCGGCCCTACGCAGGAAGATCGTGATGCTTTTCTGCGACGAGGTGGCCTCACGATTCGCACCACTTTAGATCCGCGACTCCAAGCGGTATCGCAACAAGCCGTGAACGCGGCCATTCCCGCCACCGACAAAAGCCAGAAAGCCACGGCGACCGCGTCAGTCCAACCGGGAACCGGAGCTGTGCTCGCGATGGCACAAAATCGAGTGTGGGGGCTGACCGGCCGCGGTCGCACGACGGTCAATTTCTCGGTGGACACCAAGTACGGCGGGTCCCTGGGAGCCCAGGCCGGCTCCACCTTCAAAGTGTTCGTCCTCGCGGCGGCACTGGACCAGGGCCTACCCATCACCACCACCCTGCGTTCACCAGCGACTCGCACCTTCACCGGATTCACCGACTGCACTACGGGTGCGCCCTTTGGTCCCTACACGGTGAGTAACTCCACCGGCAGCGGAACTTACTCCATGCGCACGGCCACCGCTGAATCGGTGAACACCTTCTTCGTCGGCTTGGAGAAGAAGACCGGGCTATGTCGGCCCAAGGAGATCGCCGAGGCGTTGGGCGTTAGGCGTGCGACCGGTCAACCACTCAAGCGCATCCCGTCGTTTGTGCTGGGTAGTCAGGCGGTTTCGCCACTGGCCATGGCCGAGGCCTACGCCACTTTCGCCGCCCGCGGTACGCACTGCCGCTCCGTGCCAGTCACCGATGTGACCGATCGTGACGGTGTCTCACTGGGTGCGCCTCCGGCGAACTGTCAGGAAGTAATCAAGCCAGCAGTTGCCGATGCGGTCAACGATCTGCTGACCGCCGTCATGACTCAGGGGACTGGAAAGGGGCTGGGCATTGGTCGACCCGTGGCCGGTAAAACCGGCACGACCGATCAGAACGCCGCCGTCTGGTTCGTCGGTCACACTCCACAGTTGGCCACAGCCGTGTGGATCGGTGACCCACGCGGTGGTCAGCGCTACCCCATTCGAGACATCACGATCAATGGTCGATTCATCACCAAGGGTTACGGCGGCCGCCTTGCTGGTCCGATCTGGCAGCAGATCATGCAGGCCGGAGTTCAGGGCCTTCCCGTTATCGCATTCACCAAACCCGATCCCAGCGTCATTGCTGGCTTGAGTACCAAGGTTCCTGATCTGCGCGGACTCGATCCTGCCTTCGCATTGCAGGTGCTCGCCGATGCCGGACTCAAGGGCGATCTGGCGAGCACTCGCGTGCGATCCAGTCGGCCGGAGAACACTGTCGCGTTCACCTACCCCAGCAGAGGATCCTTTGTGACATCAGGTCGCAGTGTGGTGCTCTACCTCAGCGATGGTTCGCAACCAGTCGTGCCGTTCCTGCCGCTGTACACGCCACCGGCGCCGGACCTGCCCGTGCCGAATATTCCTTCTCCCACGCCGCGAGCAACCCTGACACCGACACTGTCACCGACGCCGTAGCGGCCGGGCGGACAAGACACCGCTTCCGAAGTTCGACAGGCGGATCAGTTCATTCCCAAGGCGGTGCGCACCTTTGCTGCTGCCGCTGCGCCGTCATAGCGTCCGCTGATCTGCGGGGTCACCGACTTCATCACCAACCCCATCGCCCGACCACCTTCTGCACCGGTGGCCGCCGCGTCTTGCACCGCGGTAGCGATGATGGCGTCGACCTCCGCGTCTGTCAGCGGCGTCGGCAGGTAACGCTCAAGGACAGCAAGTTCTGCTGCCTCGGCGCGGGCTCGATCCTCCCGACCGGCTTGGGTGAACGCCTCTACCGCCTCTTTGCGCTTCTTGGCCTCTTTGGTCAGCACCAGAACGACCTCATCGTCACTGAGTTCGCGGGCCGCTTTGCCCGAGACCTCCTCATTGGTGACGGCAGCCAAGGCCATCCGCAGGGTCTCGCGAGTGACCTCATCACTGGATCGGATCGCGCTGGTCAGGTCACTGTGCAACTGCTCTTTCAACGACGCCATGGCGCCAGTGTCCCACCCGCCGGCTGTGAGCCAACGGCTGCGTCTGCCACGATGCCCCTGTGTCATTGCGTGCCGGACTGGGACTGCTCACCGTGGCAGGTGCCACCACCGTGGCCTACAGCCTCTGGGAGGCCCAGGCCTACCGCATCCGGCATGAAGAGATCGCTGTTCTCCCCGCTGGTAGTCCCGATGTGCGCGTGCTGCACCTTTCCGACATTCACCTGATGCCAGGCCACACCAAAAGATCGCAGTGGCTGTCGACCTTGATCGAACTTGAACCGGATCTGATCATCAACACCGGTGACAATCTGGCGCACGCTGACGCCATCCCCGATCTGCTGCACGCCTTCGGTGGCCTCTTGGACACACCGGGTGCTTTCGTCTTCGGCTCCAATGACTACTACGCCCCGGTCGTGAAGAATCCGCTGTCCTACATTCGACGCGGACCATCAAAGATTCGTCATGCACAAGAACTGCCGTGGCAAGACCTGCAATCTGCATTGGAATCTGCTGGGTGGATCTATGTCGGCAACCGGCGCCAGCAAGTGACGATCGGGCCCTTAACCGTTGAACTCGTCGGCGTCGATGACCCCCACCTTCATCGCGATGATTACGCCGCAGTGCAAGGGCCAGCCAGTGCTGATGCCGATGTCCTGATCGGGATCACCCACGCGCCGTACCTGCGCATCCTTGACGACATGACCCGAGACGGTGCGGCGGTGATCTTTGCTGGCCACACCCACGGGGGCCAGATCTGTCTTCCCGGCTACGGAACCTTGGTGACCAATTGCGACCTCGACGCCGATCGCGCCAAGGGGCTGTCTGTGCATCAAGCACCCGCTGAAGTGCGCGCGGACGGCTCCGATCCCGCACTTGAGATCACCAAGACTGCGGCACCATCAGCAACGGCGTGGTTAGAAGTGTCCGCTGGTATCGGCACATCGCCCTTCACGCCGATTCGCCTTGCATGCAGACCTGAGGCCGTGCTGATCACGCTCACCGCGCTTGGCTAGGCTACGCCGGTCACACGCGGGGTGTGGCGCAGCTTGGTAGCGCGCTTCGTTCGGGACGAAGAGGCCGTGGGTTCAAATCCCGCCACCCCGACAAGAAACTCCTGTCCACCTCGCTAGAGGCTGGCAGCAACAACTTCGGCAATCTGCGCCGTGTTGAGCGCAGCGCCTTTTCGCAAATTATCTCCGCAGACAAAGAAGTCCAGAGCGTTGTCCAGATCCGGCGCCTTGCGCACTCGTCCCACCCAGGTGGGGTCGGTGCCCACCACATCAGCTGGCGTGGGGAATTGCTTGCCGCTGGCATCGTCAAGTAGTTCAACTCCTGGCGCCGCTCCCAGCACTTCGCGCGCTCGTTGAGCATCAACGGCGCTAGCAAACCGCGCGTGGACGGACAGCGAGTGCGTGGTCAACACCGGTACGCGCACACAGGTGGCCGACACTCGTAGGTCAGGAATCCCCAAAATCTTGCGGGATTCGTTGCGCACCTTCAATTCCTCACTGGTGTAGTCGCCGTCCTTCAGCGACCCGGCCCACGGCACCACATTCATCGCCAACGGCGCGGGGAACACCGTCTCGATGTCAATCCCAGCCTCGGTCAGAGCTCGGCGGACATCTCCGGCTTCTTCACCGAGCGAGTCATGCCGTGCGACTTCTCTCAGCTGTTGGCGCAGCAGATCAATGCCTGGCTGGCCCGCACCCGATGCGGCTTGGTACGACGCCACCACCAATTCGGTGACTGTCCATTCTCGATGCAGGGCGCCCAGCGCGACGATCATCGACAGCGTTGTGCAATTGGGGTTGGCGATGATGCCGCGCGGACGGTTGGCGGCCTCGGCAGCGTTGACCTCCGGAACCACCAACGGAACATCGTCATCCATGCGAAACGCACCCGAGTTGTCCACCACGACTGCGCCACGCGACGCAGCAATGGGTGCCCACTCGGCGGAGACTTCATCGGGGACATCGAACATCGCCACATCGACGCCGTCGAAGGCCTCCGGTGAGATCGCGACAACACTCACCTGTTCGCCACGAACAGTGAGCACCTTGCCTGCCGAACGAGCCGACGCGATGAGCCGGATCTCGCCCCACACATCAGGACGCTGCGACAGCAGACCCAACATCACGGTGCCCACGGCACCGGTTGCGCCCACAACCGCCAAGGTGGGCTTGCTCATCGGCCCGTGCCCCCATAAACCACTGCTTCACCAGATTCGGCATCTAGGCCGAACGCGGAATGAACAACGCGAACCGCCTCATCAAGGTCACTCTCGCGCACCACGACGGAGATGCGTATTTCCGAGGTCGAGATCAGATCCACATTGATGCCAGCATCCGCCAAGGCACTAAAGAAGGTCGCGGATACACCTGGATGCGAGCGCATGCCCGCACCGATCAGTGACAACTTGCCAATGCTGGTATCAGAACGCAGACTCTCAAACCCGATGGTGCCCTGAACCTGTTCCAGACCAGCCGTCGCGGCGGCAACATCGGTCTGCGGCAAGGTAAAGGTGATATCCGTTCGACCGGTTTCAACGGCCGACACATTCTGAACGATCATGTCGATGTTGACACCCGACTCAGCAAGCGCTCGGAAGATCGCGGCGGCCTCACCCGGGCGATCTGGAACACCCAACACCGTGACCTTGGCCTGCGTCCGGTCGTGCGCAACGCCAGAGATGATTGGTTGTTCCATCTTGTCTCCTTCGGTGGAGCCAACGACCATAGTGCCGTTGTTCAGGCTGAATGACGATCGAACATGGATCGGTAAGTTGAACCGCCGGGCGTATTCCACGCAACGCAGGTGCAGAACCTTGGCCCCTTGAGCTGCCAGTTCGAGCATCTCTTCGTAGGTGATCACGGCACGACGCGATGCGGCCGGAACGATGCGGGGATCTGCAGAGAACACGCCGTCAACATCGGTGTAGATCTCGCACACATCGGCCTTCAAAGCAGCGGCGAGAGCAACGGCGGTGGTGTCGGAGCCGCCTCGACCCAAGGTGGTGATGTCTTTGGTGTCCTGACTCACGCCTTGGAAGCCAGCGACGATGGCGATGGTGCCCTCAGCCAGCGCGCCGCTGAGCCGCCCAGGGGACACATCAATGATGCGCGCCTTACCGTGCGAGCTGTCCGTGATGACACCAGCCTGCGAGCCGGTAAACGACTTGACTTCGTGGCCCAGATCAGCAATCGCCATAGCGAGCACTGCCATAGAGATGCGCTCACCAGCGGTGAGCAACATGTCGAGCTCACGGGCCGGTGGCTCAGGCGATACCTGTTCAGCCAGATCAATGAGTTCATCAGTGGTATCGCCCATGGCGCTGACAACCACCACCACATCATTGCCCGCCAACTTGGTGTCGACGATGCGTCGGGCCACTCGTTTGATGCAGTCAGCATCGGCGACAGAGGAGCCGCCGTACTTCTGCACCACTAGGGCCACGGGAAGCGCTCCATGTCTTGATGTCTTGAACCTGCGGTGCGTCGGGGCCGCGGGGGTCTCGGCCACTAAGCCACAAGGGCCGACAATCACCGTCCAACATCGTCAGTCTAACGGCGGTTAGACATCAATCGGGCGGCGGTCCTTGAGCGCTTGACCCAGCGTGGACTCATCGGCGTACTCAAGATCGCCGCCCATCGGCAGACCACTCGCCGGCCTGGATGTCTTGACGCCCAACGGTTTGACCAGTCGTGCGAGATAACTGGCGGTCGCTGTGCCCTCAACATTGGGATCCATGGCCAAGATCAACTCGTCGATGGTGTCGTCGCGCAATCGCTCCATGAGCTCGCGTACCCGCAGGTCCTCTGGACCAACGCCTTCGACCGGATTCATCGCACCGCCAAGAACGTGATAGCGGCCACGAAACTCTCGGGTGCGTTCGATGGCCACAACATCCTTGGGTTCTTCCACCACGCAGATCACTGTTGGGTCTCGCCGTGGATCCGCGCAGATGCGACAGAGATCTTCCTGCGAGAGGTTGAAGCACACCGAGCAGAAGTGCACCTTGCGTTTGACTTCTAAGAGCGCGTGAGCCAACGCTTCAACAGTGGTGGTCTCGGTATTGAGCAGATGAAACGCAATGCGCTGAGCGCCTCGAGGACCCACTCCTGGCAATCGACTCAATTCATCAATCAGGTCCTGAACGACGCCCTCGTACACCACTCCACCCTAAGGCAGTCTCCGACATCGGCTCCGCAGCTAAACCGGGTCAATGTCGCCAATCGCCGTGGCATCCAACGCTGCGGCAAGAAGTGCCTCACCGGTGAGTTCGTCGTGGCTTCCTGACAGGTCATCATCGGCATCACCCGCGGCGTCATCGGTCATCACCTCAGTGGTGACCGGTGCCGGCGTTGACGTTGCCGTTGAGGTGGACGCTTGCTTCGTTGATGCGCGTTGTGCCCGCGACGGCTTAGCCGCTGCTTTTACCGCGGCCGCTGGTTGGCCCACCACCACAATCGTCGGGCGCTGTCCGGTCACTGTGGCCACAGCGTCAGCAAGCAAGGTGTCGTAGCCGCTGTTCAAGAAACCCTTCGCGGTGCCGGGGTCTCCCAAACCGATGGTCAAGGTGTTGTTCTCCATACTCAAGACGCCCGCACCGTCGCGCATCAACTGCGTCCAGGCACTGCGGCGAACCTCTCGCACGGCATCAACGATCTGCGGCCAATAACGGCCGATGGACTCCACACCCTCCAACGCAGCTACCGATGCCACCGGTGCCGTCGCTTCCTCAGCAGCGGCCGGTGGTGGTGGGTCAGCCGGATCCGAGGACGGCGCAGACTTTGAAGAGGTCGAGGACGGCTCAGGAGTTGCGGCGGCACGCGCCGCCGACGCCCGTGCTAGTGGCGCGTCCTGACGAGGACGCACCGGAGCGGTCGCACTGTTCCCCCCGGCGGATCGAACCTGTCGCTCTAGTTGTTCCAGGCGAACCTGGAGTCCGCGCTCAGCATCGTCAGCACTGGGAAGCAGCAACCGCGCCGCCATGATCTCCAGCAGCAGCCGCGGCGAGGTAGCACCGCGCATCTCGACGAGGCCTTCCGACAGCACTTCTGCATTGCGCGTAAGCTCAGCAATCCCAAATCGCGCCGCCTGCTGCATCAACCGATCAAACTGATCGGGCGCCGCCGTTACTAGCGCTTCCAGATGCTCGGTTTCGCGTCCGCCAATAGACAAGATCAACAAATCGCGGAAGCGTTCCAAGAGGTCAGCGACGAAACGACGCGGATCTAGTCCGCTATCGAGAGCACGGTCCAGGGCTTGGAACACTGCTGCGCCACTGCGCGCGGCATAGGCATCCACGACTTCATCGAGCAGATGAGCATCGGTGTAGCCCAGCAGGCCACTGGCGTAGGCCAACGACACCGAATTGTCAGTAGACCCTGCGATCAACTGATCCAGCACGCTTAAGGCATCTCGCACGGAGCCCGCAGCTGCCCGCACCACGAGAGGAAGAACCGCATCGTCGACGCTGACGCCTTCATCTGTGGCCACGCGGGCAAGATGATCCGAGAGCACGCGGGGCGCTACCAGTCGAAATGCGTAGTGATGTGTTCGACTGCGAATGGTCGCCAGCACCTTGTCCGGTTCGGTGGTGGCGAAAACAAACTTCAAGTGTTCCGGCGGCTCTTCCACCAATTTCAGCAGGGCATTGAAGCCTTCACGCGTGACCATGTGGGCCTCGTCAATGATGTACACCTTGTAGCGCGACGACACCGGTGCGTAGAAGGCCCGTTCGCGAAGATCACGGGCATCGTCCACGCCACCGTGCGAGGCGGCGTCGATCTCGATGACATCCAAACTGCCTGGCCCACCGTTGGCGAGGTCCTGACACGACTGGCATTGGCCGCACGGTGTGGGAGTGGGGCCCTGCTCGCAGTTAAGGGCGCGAGCCAGAATGCGCGCGCTCGTGGTCTTGCCGCAGCCACGCGGGCCGGAGAACAAGAACGCGTGGTGCACTCGTCCAGCAGCTAGCGCCTGCACCAACGGACCGGTGACATGGTCCTGACCGATGACCTCAGCAAAGGTCTCGGGTCGATAGCGGCGGTACAGAGCAAGTGACACAACGCCACCCTACGGGCGGGTGACCACATGCCGGGACCCCCCGCACACCCAGCAGAGCGCACCTGCCCTTGCTGCCTTCCGGCCCTGGGGGGGTTCAGCACGATGCCGTCGCACGAGGGGTCGCTGATGAGTGTAGAGGTGCTGCGGAAGGTGCTGATGTGCAGCGCAGGTAACCTCTGCGACGGAGGATTCGCCTAGTGGCCTAGGGCGCACGCTTGGAAAGCGTGTTGGGGGCAACCCCTCACGAGTTCGAATCTCGTATCCTCCGCGCGCGACGGCGTCGACTCCTTGGAGCGGCGCCGTTGGCGTTTTCACGGACCTCGACCGGCGGGTGATTCCACCTCAACTGCGCCCCGTACCCTTCTGCGCGGTGGCGTGTCCGAGCGGCCTAAGGAGCACGCCTCGAAAGCGTGTGAGGGTTCACGCCCTCCGTGGGTTCAAATCCCACCGCCACCGCCATGCGCAAGGCCCATCTCGACTACTCGGGGTGGGCCTTGTGTGCGGCAGATAGCATCCCTCCGCGACCAACTGATGCATACTCAAATCTGTGACGGGGAAACACGCACG
>DPWC01000185.1:2419-3074 GCA_003529305.1 Actinomycetota bacterium | reverse complement strand
ATGGGTTCACCCGTGGCCACGATGATGATGCCGAGAACGACCAGTGAGGTTCCCGTCTTGATGAATTCCTCGAGGACATTGGCCAGCGGCAGAACTGCTCGAGGAAAGTGCAGAGCACGAACGAGTCCCAGGTTGCCGGTAATCGAGCGCGCCCCGGCCTGAATAGTGCGCTGCGAAAAAGCAAAGATAAAAACGCCGGTCAGCAGGAACGCGATGTAATTCTCGATCTTCTTGCTCTGCCCCAAGATGACGCCGAAGACGAGGTAATAGACACCAGCGTTGAGCAACGGGTTGAGCACCTGCCACAGCTGGCCAAGGCGACTCTCGGCATTCTCAGCAGCGATGCGACTGCGCGCGAAGGTCCAGATGAAGGCTCGGCGTTGCCACAGAGAGTGCAGATAGGGAACCAGCGCTACTTCTTGGCCGATGGGTCGAAGACCGTGGCGCACCGCCAGTTGCGCACCGCTGCTGACCTCTGGCTGAGGGTCTGTCACAACCGCTCCACCCGCGGACCGCTCACTTTGCCGCGGGTATCAAGAAGTAGCGGAGCGTGCTCGGCCAGAGCGGTCAGATCCAATGCGGAGTGGTTTTGCACCAGAATGGCGATGTCGCAGGAGCGCAGGCCCTCGACAAGATCGCTCGCGCGTTGAGTCTG
>DPWC01000185.1:0-2032 GCA_003529305.1 Actinomycetota bacterium | reverse complement strand
GACTCGCGCTGGTCAGCGATGTCAGGCTTGTAGGTGACGCCGATGACAAGAACGGTGGAGCCGTTCATCGCTTTGCCGACGGAATTCAACATGTCCTGTGCGCGTTTGGCGACATAGTGCGGCATGGAGTTATTGGTCGCTTGTGCAAGCTCAATGAACTGTGAGGGCGCACCAAGCCGCGCGCGCACCTGGTACGACAGGTACATCGGGTCAATGGGAATGCAGTGCCCGCCCACTCCCGGTCCCGGATAGAAAGCTTGAAAGCCGAAGGGCTTGGATTGGGCAGCCTCGATGACATCCCACAGATCAATGTCGAGCTCATGGCAGAACTTGGCCATCTCATTGACGAGCCCGATGTTCACCTGCCGGTAGGTGTTTTCCAGCAGTTTGGCCATTTCGGCCTCACGCGTTCCCTTGGCGCGCACCACGGTGTCCACGAAGCGGGAGTAGAAGGCGGCAGCGCGTTCGGTGCATTCAGGGGTGTGACCGCCGACGACCTTGGGGGTGTTGCGCATTCCGTAGACGGGGTTTCCCGGGTCGATGCGCTCGGGGGAAAAGGCCAAGGCGAAGTCGCTTCCGGCGACAAGTCCGGTGGCCTCTTCGAGGATGGGCCGCACCTGCTCATCGGTTGTGCCTGGATAGGTGGTCGATTCCAAAACGACCAGGGTGCCGGGCTGCAGATGCTGAGCGATGGTGCGGGCGGATTCCAAAACGAAGATCAGATCCGGCCCACCATCGCCCCCAAGTGGGGTGGGGACACACACCACGACGGTATTGGCATCGGCGATGACACTGGCATCGGTGGTCGCGCGAAACCCCTGCGCCAACATCGTGGTGATGTCGTCATCGGCGAGGTCATCAACGTGTGAGTGACCAGCGTTGAGGCCATCGACGACGCGCGGCACGACATCGAGGCCCACGACGGACAGGCCTGAGGCGCAAGCACCTTGCGCGAGGGGCAGACCGACATAACCGAGACCGATGACGACAAGGTCGACGGACACCGAGGGGCTCCTGCTCACTGTGTCAGCGATGCCGCTTTAACGCGGCGGGACGATGCCACCCTACGAGAGGACTGCCCCTAGCCCCTCGTAGGCCGCTCGGTAGGTGCGCGCCACTTGCGCCCAGGTGCGGTTCTCGGCGACCCAGCGGTGAGCCCGGCTCGCCATCTCGGCAGCAGAAGCAGGGTCGGCCACGATGCCCGCCACTGCTGTGGCCAGATCATGCGGGTCTTCTGGTTTCACCAGCACTCCGTATCGCTGGCCGCTGGGATTGGCACCGCCGGCTGGATCCACAAGCAGATCGCGCAGCCCACCGACATCACTGGCGACGACCGGAATTCCGCTAGCCATCGCTTCGACGGGCTTTAAGGGCGTGACCAAGTCACTCACCCGAGCAGCCGTGCGCGGAACGCAAAAGACATCAAGGGCGAGGTAGTAGCGATGCACCTGGTGGAAGGGAATGCGTCCCGTCACGGTGGTGGTATCAGCGATACCGAGGTTGTGCGCGAGTACCTCCAGATTGCGGCGCTCGGGCCCATCACCGATCAGGAGTACATGAACGGGCGATCCCTGTTCTTTGAGCAGTGCGGCAGCTCGCAGCAAAGTATCGAGACCTTCATGCGCGTAGAGAGTGGAGACGGTGCCAATCGTTGGCAGTCCAGGGGTGGCCCACTGAGCCCGCAGATCCTCGGCAGTCGCGGTGGCGTCGGTGATGTCGGTGGAGTGCGCGCCCTGGGCAAGGAAGCGATCATCGACACCGTTGGGCGCAAGGACGATCCGGTCCGCAGGAATGCCGCGGGCGATGATCTCGTCACGCATAGCGGGTCCAAGGGTTGTGACCAGGTCCGCCGAAGCCATGATTTGTGTTTCCAGTTCGCGTTCGAGCTGAAACCGGTCGCTATGACGCGCGGCTAGCGGGTCCTCAGCGCGTGACGCCCATGACTCCTCGAGAAATCCGCGTACCTCGTAGACCACAGGGATGCCGAATCGATCCCGCAATGCCAGGGCGACCTGACCGTTGGCATGGTTCG
>DPWC01000103.1:7955-23746 GCA_003529305.1 Actinomycetota bacterium | reverse complement strand
CGTGACGCCGAGATGGTCGACGATGTGCGCAGCCTGGGTGCCATGCTGTACGCCTGCCTGACTGCGCGCTGGCCAATGCCCTCATCGACGGGTTTGCCCGCGGCGGTGCGCGACGGTGCCGACCTCGTCCCGCCACGCAAGGCGCGGGCGCATGTGCCCACACCCCTGGATCGACTCTGCCGACGCGCCCTCGGTGAAACCGTTGCCGGTGAAGAACCCTTCGACAACGCGCGCGAATTCAGTGTGGCACTCAGAGCACACCTGACCCGCTCCGGAACCACCGCGGCCCAACGACTTGATCGGCGACGCAGCACTGGCCCTGTCACCACCTTGAAGGGAGTGCGTCAACAGGGTCGTCGCGGTGTCATCGCACTGATTGCGCTAGCGGTGTCGATCGTGATCGGTGGACTGCTCTTGCTCGGCGTGCAAGTTCTCAACAGTGTGTTTTCCGAACCGGGGGGATCACCGCCACCAGGACCGGCTGCGACAAATCGCTGATGATCACTCTCGATGATGTGCGCAGAAAGGCTTAGAACAAGCTGCGCCAAGAAATTCCGTGCAAGCCATGAAGCAAGACATGAAGTGGCCCCCGTCGGGCAGTGAGCTTCCCCTCCCACTCCCCAACGGGGGACCACTGCCGAAACTAGGCCACGGCGCCCACAGCACACGCCCGACACACCGAAACTCGCACTAGGCTGACAACACCTTCGTCGCACCGTCAGCACCACTGGACACTTTGGACCGGGAGCGCCCCGTGCCCACACCTTCATCGGACCCCCATGGCGGGGATGCCGATCCCGACGACGACTTCTACACCGCTTTTACAGATGCCGAAGTGCTCGAAAGGCATCGCCAGGATGACCCCCATGCCTTCGCCGAAATCGTTCGTCGACATCAAGATCATCTGTGGGCGTTGGCCATGCGCACTCTCGGTGATGCCGATGACGCCGCCGATGCGGTTCAAGAGGCCTTGATCTCCGCTTACCGGGCAGCTGATCGCTTCCGGGGCGACGCGGCAGTTTCGACCTGGCTCTACCGCATCGTGGTTAATGCGTGCATCGATCAGATGCGACGGCAACGGGTGCGGCCACCGCGCGCCAACATCACGGACATCAGCGAGGTGGTCACCATCGCCGATCCGCGTCGCACCATTGATGACCGACTACTGGGCCTAGAGGTTCAACAAGCCCTCGCCACACTGCCACCCGATCAACGCGCAGCCGTGATCCTTGTTGATGTTCTCGGATACTCCGTCGTTGATGCCGCGGCGGTTCTGGAGGTCCCACAGGGCACCATCAAGAGTCGGTGCTCCCGTGGGCGGGCCCGCCTGCTGCCGCTGCTGGCGCACCTGCGGAACCCGGAAGCACCAGAGGCCGTCCAACGGCCGACCCCGGCCCGCTCTGAGCCCTTCCCCGAAGGGGGTGACTCCCTATGACCGACGATGACGCACTGATCTCTGCTGGCTCTGATGGACCGGAGTCACTGTCCAACGCGGACGAGCAATGGATTCGCAACTTGCTGGCCCAAAGCCTGCCGGCAGTTCCGCCGCTGCCGCCGTCGGTGTCAGAGCATTGGCAGCAGACCCGTCCCCGACCGCGTCTGTGGCGAACCTCTCCGGCAGGTCAACAAACCCCATGGCAACTCGCCGGAGCCGTCGCCGCCATTGCCGCGACGATGCTGGTCCTAGGAATTGCTGCCAACACAGTGCTGTCCCGAGAGTCATCACCGCCATTGGCTAGCGGCAACAGCGCGACAGCCAACGATCAGTCGTCCGAGAGCTCCAATGCCCGCGCGCGTGCGCTTCCCGAGGCCACCTCCGTCAGCACCTCAGGACTGGCCTACAACCCACGAGAAATCGCTCAGCAAGTTCGTGACCTGCTAGCAAGGCGCAACCAAACAGCCGCCCCCGTGCCACCGGCCGCCAATTCGGCCACCGACATTCCACTCGGTCAAGCACTGGCACCGTCGTCAACCGCCGACACCGGCCCCGTCATTCCACTGGGCGACCAACTGATCACCCTGCCCGATCTTGGTCCCTGCTTCGTCGAACTCACGGGTTCCACAACTCGTCAGCCGGTGTTGGTCGACAGCGGTTCCTACGGCCAGCAAGCCGCCGTACTGATCAGCTTCACCACCGAAGGCGACGCAGAGCGCCTCGATCTGTGGGTCGTTCAGCCGGACTGCACCGCGGGAGCGCCCCATGTGCTCTGGTTTGGTCGGATCCTGCGGCCCTAGGGCTCGGGAACATTCGACTCCTAGGATCAGTTGTCCTCGGTGAAGCAGTGCTGCACCGCCTAGACCACACCGTGTCGGGGCTCCGGCCTCACTAACCACAGGGATTTGCCGTGAGTGATGTACGCGAGCTGATCATCATTGGCTCCGGGCCAGCGGGATACACCGCTGGTATCTACGCCGCGCGCGCCCAGTTGCAGCCATTGCTGTTTGAAGGAGCTGTCACCGCCGGTGGCGCCCTGATGAACACCACGGAAGTTGAAAATTTCCCCGGGTTTCCGTCAGGAGTGATGGGCCCCGAACTGATGAACCAGTTGCGCGAGCAGGCGGAGCGATTCGGCACCGAGTTCGTCACCGACGATGTCAACGCAGTCAATCTGCTCGGTGACATCAAGGAAGTCACCGATGGCGATGGAGTTGTTCATCGCGCGCGTGCCGTCATCAT
The DNA here is from genome assembly GCA_003529305.1 of Actinomycetota bacterium. Lineage (GTDB taxonomy): Bacteria > Actinomycetota > Actinomycetes > UBA12327 > UBA12327 > UBA12327. Next base: position 21,069 of record DPWC01000103.1, on the reverse strand, counting down.
TGCCACCGGATCGGGCTACCGCGAGCTGGGACTGGCCAACGAGAAGCGGCTCTCGGGCCATGGAGTCTCCTGGTGCGCGACCTGCGATGGCTTTTTCTTCAAGGACCAAGACATCGTTGTCGTTGGTGGCGGCGACACCGCCATGGAAGAAGCACTGTTCCTGACGCGATTTGGTAAGACGGTTCGTGTCATTCACCGCAGGGATCAGTTGCGGGCATCGCGGATCATGAGCGAGCGCGCGCTAGCGAACGAGAAGATCGAGTTTGTCTGGAATACCGAGGTCGTGGATGTTCTCGGTGAGGCGAAGGTCTCGGGCCTGAAGTTGCACAACACGCAAACCGGCGCCGAATCGGAGATTGCCGTCGGGGGCCTCTTCGTGGCGATCGGCCACGAGCCTCGCTCAGAGCTCTTCGTCGGTCAGATTGATCTCGACGCCGACGGCTACATCACTGTTAACCACCCCTCCACCCACACCAACCTGCCCGGAGTATTTGCCGCCGGGGATGTGGTGGATCACCGCTATCGTCAGGCCATCACGGCCGCCGGCACCGGATGTGCCGCCGCACTAGATGCAGAGCGTTACCTCGCTGGCTTGGACCACGCGTCCTAATCAGCGCGCACAACCCCATCGACACCAGGAGGACACCATGGGCGAGGCAACAAAGGCCGTGACTGAGGCCACTTTTGCGAACGATGTTCTAGGCAGCACCAAGCCGGTACTGGTGGACTTCTGGGCCGAGTGGTGCGGCCCCTGTCGCATGGTGGGACCCATTCTTGAAGAGATCGCCGCTGAGCACGGTGACAAGCTGACCATCGTCAAACTCAATGTTGACGAAAACCCCAGCATCGCTGCGAACTACGGCGTCTCGTCGATCCCGACGATGAATGTGTTCCAGGGTGGGCAGATCGTCAAGCAGATCATCGGCGCCAAGCCCAAGGCAAAGTTGCTTGAGGACCTTGCCGAATTCATTGGCTGAGACCCACTGCGTGTGGTTCACCGGCTCATCGTCATCGATAAGACACGGCAATGACTACTAGAGCGGCGCTTCTGCGACAGGGGTCCGAAGGCTCAGCAGTCATGGACATCCGCCGCCAACTATCGGCTCTGGGGTTTGTCGCCGCGGCGCCACTTGATGGTGGTGATCCAGCCATCTTCGGCACCGATCTTGACGCTGCGGTCCGAGCGTTCCAACAGCGCCGTGGGCTGCTGGTCGATGGCATCGTTGGCGCACAAACGCTGCGCAGCCTTGATGAAGCACATTGGCGGCTCGGCGATCGCTTGTTGCATTTTCAGGTCAGTGCGCTGATGCGTGGCGATGACATCGCCGAGTTGCAACAACGCCTTGCTGCCTTGGGTTTTGATGCGGGTCGGGCCGATGGCGTCTTCGGACCACAGACCCATGCGGCGGTGCAGGAATTTCAACAGCACACCGGGCTCACGGCAGACGGCACCTGCGGTCCGGCCACTTTGCATGCCCTCACAAGGTTGGCCCGACCCATCACAGGAGGGTCAGGGGCTGCCCTGCTGGAGCACAGTGCACTGCGTAGCTTGGGCTCAACACCGGCGGGGTCCACCATCGTCATCGATGCCGGTCATGGCGGTGGAGATCATGGCTGTACGGCCCCCGCGACCGCCAGTGCTGCCTCGCTCGCCGAAGCTGATATCGCTTTCGACATCGCCTCGCGTATCGAAGGCCGCCTGACCGCCATGGGCGCACAGGCGTTGCTCACTCACGCTGCCGACCTCGCAGCACCACTGACGGAAACTGAGCGCGCCGACTTCGCCAACCGAGCCCAGGCCGATCTGGTGATCTCTATTCACACCGATGCCAGTGAGTCATCCCACGCCAGCGGCGCCGCCACCTACTACTTCGGAACGCAAGACGGCACGCGCCATTCCATGGTGGGGCAGCGACTGGCCCAGATGATCCAAGACGAAATCACCACCTCAGTTGACCTACAAGACGGGCGCACACATCCCATGACCTGGGACCTCCTGCGCCTGACGCGCATGCCGGCCGTGCGAGTAGAGATCGGTTACTTGAGCAATCCAGCCGACGCCGCACATCTTGCTGACCCCGCCTTCCGGGATAGCGCAGCCGAAGCCATCGCACGAGGCGTCGTGCGGCTGTTCAGCGACGCCTAGTCACGGCACGCCGATCCGGCGTGATGGCACCGTTTGCTATGCCCCATGCTTGTCACCCCAACGGCTGCTCAACCGCCCACGCAGGGACCCGCCGCCCATCGTCAGGAGGTGCCATGACCACTGAATCGCATGGCAATCGCCTGGACCCACATTTGGCACGTTACGCACAGCGCACACACTCCATGACCGCCAGCGAGATTCGCTCGTTGTTCGCCGTGGCGTCACGACCTGAGGTCGTCTCGCTGGCTGGTGGAATGCCCAACATCGCTGCCTTGTCGATGGATGTCGTGAGTCGATCAGTGACCGAGATGCTGGCCAAACGCGGACAAGTGGCCTTGCAATATGGCAGCGGCAACGGTGACCCGCGACTTCGTGAACAGATCTGCGACATTGTTGCGCTGCAGGGAATCACCACACACCCTGACGATGTCGTCGTCACTGTTGGTTCGCAGATGGCACTCGACCTCGTCACGCGCATCTTCTGTGATCCCGGTGATGTGATCGTCGCCGAGGCGCCGTCTTATGTCGGAGCACTGGGAGTGTTTCGGGCCTATCAGGTCGGTGTCGAACATGTGGCGATGGATGAGCACGGCCTCGAGCCGACCGCATTGCGTGAACGCCTCGAAACCCTTGCTGCACAGGGGAGAACACCGAAATTCGTCTACACAATTCCCACCTTCCACAACCCCGCAGGGCTCTCACAGCCTCAGCAGCGCCGGGCCGAGATCCTCCAGATCTGCCAGAGCGCAGGAGTGCTAGTCATTGAGGACGACCCCTACGGCTTGCTGGGTTTTGAAGGTTCAATTCCTGAAGCAATCCGCGCTCACGACAGCGACGGTGTCATCTACCTGGGGTCGTTTTCCAAGACCTTCGCTGCTGGACTTCGGGTGGGATGGGCTGTTGCCCCTCACGGTGTTCGCGAGAAGTTGACCTTGGCCGCAGAGGCCGCCGTGTTGTGCCCACCGGCGTATTCCCAGCTCACCATCTCGACCTACCTCGAGACGCAGCCCTGGATGGATCAGGTCAAGACCTTCCGCGAGGTCTACCGTGAACGCCGCGATGCGGCTCTGGAGTCACTGGCGCAGTTCATGCCCGCCGGCACCACGTGGACCCGACCTGATGGTGGCTTCTATGTGTGGGTGACGCTGCCTGATGGCATCGATGCCACCTCCATGCTGCCCCGGGCTGTCACCGCTCGCGTGGCCTATGTGCCCGGGACGGCGTTCTACATCGATGGTCAGGGTCGACAGAACCTCAGGATTTCCTACTGCTTCCCCACCCCCGATGCCATCCGCGAAGGCGTCCGACGCCTTGGCGGGGTGCTCGAAGAGGAGTTGGAACTGCTGAATACCTTCGGCACGACTGCCGGACCTGCCGGGTCAGCCCCGACCGATCAAGCCGCCGCTCCCGGACCGCAAACGCTGTGAGGTGGCCATCGTGAATGCGGATCAGCAGGCTTCGGAGATGACCACCTTGCGCGTGGTGGTGCTCGCCGGAGGGTTATCGCACGAGCGCGATGTCTCGGTGCGCTCTGGTCGACGAATCGCCGAGGCACTGCGCGGCGAAGGTCTTGAGGTTCTCGAACTCGACATGGACGCCGCTTTGGTTCCCACTCTTCGCACCGAGCGACCCGACGCCGTCTTCCCTGTTCTTCACGGGGCCGCAGGTGAAGACGGCGCCATCCGCGACCTGCTGGACCTCCTGGATCTGCCCTATGTGGGATCTGCGCCCGCCGAAAGCCGACTCACCTATGACAAGCCCCTAGCCAAGGCCGCACTTCGCCGGGCCGGCATCGAGACACCGGGATCTGTAGTGCTGCCGCATGCTGCATTTCGCGAATTGGGTGCCGCTGAGGTCCTGCGTGCCGTGGAAGAGAAGCTCAACCTTCCAGTGGTGGTGAAGCCCGCCAAGGGTGGATCTGCCCTGGGTGTGAGCATCGTGCGAGACGCCGCCGAACTGCCGGGAGCGATGGTGGCCTGCTTCAGCTATGGCGATACCGCCCTCATCGAGCAGTATGTGGCTGGCACAGAAGTGGCGATTTCGGTCATCGACATCGGCGAGGGTCCGGTGGCGCTGCCACCAGTAGAAATCGTTCCCGATGGTGCCTTCTATGACTACACCGCGCGCTATACCGCTGGCCTCACTGAGTTCTTCACCCCCGCTCGGCTAGCCGCAGAGACGATTACAGCGGTGACCGAGGCGGCATTGACGGCGCACCGGGTGCTGGGCCTGCAGGGGTTGTCTCGTACCGATGTCATCGTGCAGCCCCATGCAGGGGTGAAGTACCTGGAAACCAATGTCGCCCCAGGGATGACGGAGACTTCACTGCTGCCTCAGGCCCTCGAGGCAGCAGGGCTGGACCTTGGCGCCACCTGCGCGGCACTGGTGCGCCAGGCGATCAGTACTGCGCGGGGCGTTGCGGGGCAATAACCCCCACGATGCGGCGCAGATCCTCAAAAGTCGCAAACTCCACAGCGATCCGGCCCCGGCCCTTGGCGGACGCCGACATGGTCACCTTGGTATCCAGCGCATCAGCGACCCGCTCTTGCAGTTCACCAAGATCCGGACCCGCCGCACGCGCCTGTGAGCCCTTGCGGGTGGCCCGGATCGGCCGACCCAGGGCGATCAGTTCTTCCACCCCACGAACTGACAGCCCCTCCTTGATGATCTTCTCGGCCATGGCCAGTTGCTGCTGGGGATCCTCAAGGCCCAGCAGGGCTCGAGCGTGACCAGCTGAAAGCACTCCCGCGGCAACCTTGGACTGAACCGCTGGTGGAAGTTTGAGCAGCCGGATCATGTTGGTGATCTGCGGGCGCGACCGCCCGATGCGCTCGGCCAATTCCTCGTGCGTGCAGGCAAAATCGTCCAGCAGCTGCTGATAGGCCGCCGCCTCTTCCAAGGCATTGAGTTGACTGCGGTGCAGATTTTCCAGCAAGGCATCGCGCAGCAGATCAGCATCTTCAGTGCGACGCACAATGGCCGGAATTCGGCTCAGGCCAGCTGTTTGATGGGCCCGCCAACGCCGCTCGCCCATGACTAACTCAAAACGGTCAGCTCCCAGGGGTCGCACGACCACGGGTTGCAAGAGGCCGACCTCGCGAATCGAGGCCACCAACTCGGCGAGGTCTTGTGGATCAAAGATCGTTCGTGGCTGCCGTGGGTTTGGCCGAATGGCGGCCACCGGAATCTCCGCAAAGTACGCACCGGAGACCAGCCCACCGCCGAGAGATCCAGAGATGGGCAAGGCAGATCCGGAGGTCCGCGATGCCGGCCTGGCGGCGGTGCTGGTTCGAGCAGGCGTCGATTTCTTCCTCGCGGGCTGGGTCGCCAGCGGCTTCGTCGCCGAGGGCTTCTTCGCCGGGGACTTCTTTACCGCGGATTTTTTCGCCGGGGACTTCCTCGCTACGGATTTTTTCGCTGCAGATTTTTTCCCCAGAATTTTTTTCTCTGGAGATTTTTTTACCCCAGATTTTTTCGCTGCCGCCTTCTTCGGAGCAGCCTTTTTGGTCACGGCCGCCTTCTTCGCCGCCGGCTTTTTGGTCACGGCCGCTTTCTTCGCAGCAGTCGTCTTCTTGCCGGGTGACCTCGCCGGAACAGGCGAGGATCCTTGGGGAATCAAGGCACCGAGGCCGCGCCCGAGTCCGCCCTTCCTGGCCGCCATCAGCACTGCTCCCTTAGCTCGTCGGACCGGTAGTGACCTACGCCGTTCACTGGTTGGTACTTCCTCACTGCAGGGCCATCTCGCGAGCGGCCTGCACATAACCCACCGCGCCGGTGGAGCCTGGGTCATAGGTCAGGACCGTCTGCTGGAACGACGGTGCCTCAGAGACCCGGACCGACCGTGGAATGGCGGTCGGAAGAACACGATCGCCGAAGTGAGCACGCACCTCGGCGGCCACTTCGGAGGACAACCGGGTCCGAGCGTCGTGCATGGTCAACAAGACGGTGGAAATCGACAGAACCGGATTCAAGTGTGAGCGGATCATCTCGACGGTGCGCACCAACTGACTCACGCCTTCGAGTGCGTAGTACTCGCACTGGATGGGGATGAGCACTTCCTCGGCGGCCACCAGCGCGTTCACGGTCAACAGGCCCAAAGACGGTGGGCAGTCGATGAAGACGAAATCAAACCTATCGGTCGATTGGGCAAGGAAGGTGTCCAGGGCGCGCTTCAGCCGAGTCTCGCGGGCCACCAAGGGAACCAACTCAATCTCGGCACCTGAGAGATCCAAGGTGGCGGGAACACCAAAGAGGCGAGGAACCGACGCCACCGGCACCACGGCATCGCTCAGGGGGAGATCGCGCAGCAAGACGTCATAAATCGACACGATTTCCTCGTGATGCGGGATCCCGAGCGCCGTCGACGCATTGCCCTGGGGGTCCAGATCGATCACCAGCACCCGCTGCCCAAGAAAGGCCAAGGCTGCCGCCAAATTAACCGTGCTGGTGGTCTTGCCCACTCCACCCTTTTGGTTCGAGACCGTGAGCACCCGGGTCTTGTCCGGATGCGGCAGGGGGCGACTCGAGCGTCCCCCCGCAGCGGATAACACAGCTTCAGCCGCCGCTCGAGCCAGAGGGGTGTCTTCACCGCCACCCAATGTTTCGCGTGAAACATCCGCAGCCGCCTGAATAGCGGCGTCACTTGGCCGGAAGGTGCCCGAACTTGTCATTTCCCGACCTGCTCCTGCTGAGGCGGAGCCTTCTGAGTGGCCGGGGCGGGCCACCCCAGTCCGCGGCCGCTCACCGCGGTCACGGTCTGGCTGTCGGGCCAGCCCAAGCCGTGGGCGGTAGTGGGGCGATCCGGCACGGGGCGATCCTGCCACGGCATCCCGACGGGTGGGGGTCCGCTGGGCAGATCCTGATCCCCGCTCAGAGTAGTCAGGCCCAGAGCCCTTGCGGCATAAAGGTTTGGACCGGCTTAGGGGTGGCGGCGCACCACAACCACGGTGGTCGTCGCATCGCCGTGTGCGGTGGTTTCCACTGTGGCTGTCAGTTTCAAAGCAGCCAAGGCGGGGGCAGCCTGAGTGACTTCCTCGCTGGCTGTTGAGCCCTTGATGGCGATGAGGCACCCCGTCTCGGACAAGAGCGGAACCGTCCAGGTCACGAGGCGCTCCAGTGGGGCCACTGCCCGAGCGACCACCGCATCGAATGATCGCTGCCCAATCAGGTCCTCCGCCCGTGATCGGACTACCTCAAAGGCATAGCCGTCGTTGGGCAGCAGGGACCGCAGATCCGCCACCACCTCGTCAAGAAACCTGACCCGCCGAAGAAGGGGCTCCACCAAGGTGACAGACACATCGCTGCGGGCCAAACCCACTGGTATTCCGGGCAATCCGGCTCCAGAGCCGATATCGCCCACCCGCGCGCCCTGGGGGATCCAGGGGGCGATCAGAGCGCTATTGAGCAGGTGGCGGTCCCACACACGCTCGGCCTCCCGAGGCCCTAACAAGCCCCGGACGATGCCTTCACCAGTAAGCCACTGGGCGTAGCGATCCGCTGCGGCAAACCCAGAACCGAAGACCTCCCGCGATGTTTCACGGGAAACCGAATCGCTCAAGCGGGCAGCACCACAACGAACCTGCGGGGCTCCGCGCCATCGGATTCACTGGACAGGCCTGCCGCGGCCACGGCGTCATGCACCACCTTGCGTTCGAAGGCGTTCATCGGCTCCAACGCCACCGACTCCCCCTTTGAGCGAGCCTGCGCGACCGCTTCCTGGGCCAATTCGGTCAGCACCTGTCGGCGTTCCGCGCGATAGCCAGCAATGTCGAGCATCAGCCGTGACCGCTCACCCGTCTCGCGAAGAACGGCAAGGCGAGTGAGCTCCTGCAGGGCATCAAGCACCTCGCCACGCTCACCGACCAGTGAGCTCAGCCCTTCACCAGACACCGCGACCACGGCCCGATCGCCCTCGACATCCATATCAATGGCCCCGTCATCGCCCAGATCAGCGATGTCCAGCAGGCCCTCGAGATAGTCGGCCGCGATGTCACCTTCTTGGACCAGAAGGTCTTGCTTACTCGGCTTCTCCCCTGCTTCAGCCTCCGCGGACTCTTGGGGTGCAGCCGCCTCTTCGGTGTTCTCGCTCATCTGCGCCTCCTGCGCTGTTCATGCCTGCGGGGCGTCTTTCTCGCTCCATTGGCGGGGAAATCTCATGGTGGCCAAATGCCACATTTCGGTCATCGTTTCTTGCGATTGCTCTTACTGGTTCGTTTGGGCTGTTGCCGTTGAACGGGTGCTGGTAGCACCTCGTCGGTGGCCACGGGATCCTCGCCACGGCGTGCTGCGCGCTGAGCAGCTTTGTGGGCACGGCGCTCGAGTAAGGCCTTTTCCGCCGGCGTCCCGGGCATCGGATTGTTGCGGATCACATAGAACTGCTGGCCCATGGTCCACAAGTTGGTCGTGAACCAGTAGACCAAGACCCCCAAGGGGAAGTTGATGCCGAAGAAGCCAAACATCAACGGAAAGACATAGAGCAGAAGTTTCTGCTGCTGCATCATCGGAGCATCAGCAGGCATGTTCTTGGCCATCAACTGACGCTGAGTGGTGAAGGTCGTCACCGTCATCAAGACGATGAGAACTCCAGTAACTACTCGCACTGATGTCGGATTGATTCCTTGTGTCGCGTACTCGGCCGCCTTGGTGAAGATCGCGTACAGCGGGGCACCAAAAAGTCGCGCCTGACGAGCCGAATTCACGAGGTCTTGCGTCAGCACACCAACGGGTTTGCCCAGTGCGATGCCTTCGTTCAGCACACGGAACAAGGCAAAGAAGATGGGGGACTGGGCCAGGATCGGCAAACACGAGGAGAACGGGTTCGTGCCGGTCTCCTTGTAGAGCTTCATCATCTCTTCGGACTGCCGTTGGCGGTCATCCTTGTACTTCTGCTGAATCTCTTTCATGCGCGGCTGCAAGGCCTGCATTCCACGCTGAGCCTTGATCTGTCGCACAAACAACGGAATCAAGATGATCCGGATCAACACCACCAAGCCAACGATGGAGAGGGTCCATGCCGCACCGCCGTTTGCTGGCAGCCCCAACGCCGTCAGGCCCGAATGAAATGCGCGCAGGACGAACGAGACGATCCACTCCAACGGAGCCAGAATCGAGTCGATCAGTCCCATGAGTTGCTACTCCTGATCGGAAGAAATCGGCGGGGTCACACGGAGGTCGACACCATCGCCACGGTCGGTTGTAGACGCTGATTGTGCCGGTACCCGCCAGTGCCCTGACGGCGGCACCTTGTCGACCCCTCCGGCCGTCCATGGATGGCACCTCATCAGCCGCCAAACCCCCAGCACCAGTCCCTTACCCACACCGTGAATCTGCAGCGCCTGAACCGCATACGCCGAGCAACTGGGGTAGTAGCGACAACTCGGCGGGCGCATCGGTGACATCCATTTCTGATACAGCCGAATGGGGGCAATGACTAGGCGCCCTAAGCGTTGGCTCGCCGCAGCCGGTCCGTGCTCACCCATGGGCTTGGCAGTCACCCCACCACTTCGGCTCGTTGTCGCCACCTACCGACACAGCGAAGCAGATCTGCTTCCAGTTCGGCAAAGGTGCGCGATGTCGCCGCCGCCTGAACCCTCACCAGCACCAGGCCGCCGGTGGGGAAGTTCTCCGCATGGTTGGCTACCACAGCCCTCAGTTGCCGACGCAGCCGGTTACGCACCACCGCCGAGCCCACGGCCCGTGAAACGGCATAGCCCACACGACACGGAAAGTCCGAGGGTGTGATGACTCCGTGGACCACAAGGGTGTCGGTGCCGGCTCGAACTCCCGCTCGGGCGGCGGCGACATCACGACGCCGCTGCAGGCGCTCGATGCGGTTCATCAGAGGGCCTCAGTGAGGAAATCACCCGGGGCGTGACCAGTCATCGTGACCAGCCTCAGAGTCAGCTCCTAGGCTGACAGTTTGGTGCGTCCCTTGGCCCGGCGATTGGCCAAAATGGCGCGCCCGGCACGGGTGCTCATCCGCAGACGGAAGCCATGGGTCTTAGCACGGCGCCGGTTGTTCGGCTGAAAGGTGCGCTTGCTCACGACGGCTCCTGGCGATGAGGGAAGTAAGGCATCTGGTGCGGTGGGTGTGACTGCCGTAGGGGCGCAGTCAGGTGGATCAGTGTACGAAGGGGGCTCGCCGCCCGAGCCCCCGGCCCATGGCCTGGCAGATGGGGCCCAGCAAGACCTTCAATCCCGGATGACTACGGTATGTGGAAAACCTTGCCGAATGACTGCCTTCGGGGCTAGCGTCGGCGCCCCTGTGGACCACTTCCCGGCCTAGGCCTGCCCCTCTATCGGGAACTATCCACAAAACGGACTCCACACCCTGTGGAAAACACTGTGGACGGCGACCTCCACAGTGGTCTTCTTCGCTCAGCCACGGCTGAGCACCCGCTGGAAAGGGACCACCATGGCCGACACCATCGACGAGGATCTCGACCTCGCAGAACTCTGGAAGTCGGTCTCCACCGCCCTGTCAGCCACTGACCTCCCGCGGCACCAATACGCCTTCGTCGACCTCACGCGAGCCATCGGACTCGTCGGTGACACCGTCTTGTTGGCCGCCCCCAACGACCTCACCAAAGAGGCGCTAGAGACCCGGTTGCGGGAACCCATCACTACAGCACTGTCGGCAAGTTTGGGTCGTGATGTGCGCCTTGCGGTGACCGTCGAAGAGCTGCCGGAGGCCGAGCAGGAACTCGCAGAAGCTCCAAGTGAGGAACCACGCACCGCATCAGCCGGCACTGGCACCGGCCGACCGGCCGGTGGTTTTGAGCCGCCCGCTCAGCGTGGTAGTGACGACAGCCGGCTGAATCCCAAATACACCTTTGACACCTTCGTCATCGGCTCGTCCAATCGTTTTGCCCACGCCGCCGCGATTGCCGTCGCCGAAGTCCCAGCCCAGGCCTACAACCCGTTGTTCATCTATGGCGAATCCGGACTGGGTAAGACGCATCTGCTCCACGCCATTGGCCACTACACCCGTGGTTTGAACCCACGAGCACGGGTTCGTTATGTCAGTTCTGAAGAGTTCACCAACGACTTCATCAACTCCATCCGTGACGACAAAGCGCAGGCATTCCAAAAGCGTTATCGCGATGTCGATGTGTTGCTCGTTGACGATGTCCAGTTTCTCCAAGGCAAGGTACAAACGCAGGAGGAGTTCTTCCACACCTTCAACACCCTGCATAACGCCAACAAGCAGATCGTGGTGACCTCAGACCTTCCTCCGAAACAACTGGAGCAGTTTGAAGAGCGCATGCGGTCACGCTTCGAGTGGGGCTTGATGACCGATGTGCAGGCCCCTGACCTTGAGACCCGAATCGCGATCCTTCGTAAGAAGGCCGATCAGGAGAAGATTTCTGCCCCTCCTGAGGTCCTGGAATTCATCGCCTCGAAGGTCACCACGAACATCCGAGAACTTGAAGGCGCCCTCATCCGGGTAACCGCATTCGCCAACTTGAACCGCAAGCCAGTGGAGATGGACCTTGCGGAGATCGTGTTGAAAGATCTCTTCCCTGATGGCGCCGGTCCTGAGATCACTCCCAGCGCCATCATGACTCAAACCGCGCAGTATTTCGGCCTCACCGTTGATGACCTCAGCGGGTCATCGCGATCACGAGTGCTGGTGACTGGACGGCAAATTGCGATGTACCTGTGTCGCGAACTCACTGATCTGTCACTACCGAAAATCGGTCAACTTTTCGGCGGTCGCGACCACACAACCGTGATGCACGCCGAACGCAAGATCCGAACGATGATGAATGAGCGACGCAGCGTCTACAACCAGGTGACTGAGTTGACGAACAGGATCAAGTCCCAGTCAGCGTTGTAATCCCACGGGCATCATCTACCCCATACACAACCTGGGGATAACGGTGTGGATCTGCCTTCTTCTGTCCACTATCTGTGGGCGACGCTGGGGACAAATCCTTACGACCTAAAGCTATCCACAGGCCCTGCGAGTTATCCACAGGTCGACCCCCAGGGGTGTCCACGGGGGTGGCGGCAGCCAGCACGCTCTGTGAAGCCACTTATTCATCGTTATCCCCACATCCACAAGCGTGATGATGACGATGAGAACTTCATGGATTGAGACTCAATCCCCCACCTCTGGGGACGGCAACAGGGGATCGTCCGGCATGATCACCTCGACCACGAACATCGTGTTGGTGGTGGGGAGGTCATCGTGCAGTTCACCGTCGACAAGAATGTTCTCGCCGATGCAGTGGCGTGGACGGCACGATCGCTTCCTGCTCGTCCCACTGCCCCAGTGTTGGCCGGCCTTCTGATGGAGGCAACAACAAATCAAGTGACACTTTCTGGTTTTGACCTTGAGGTCTCCACCCAAGTCACCATGAAGGCTGATGTGGAATCACCTGGGCGGGCATTGGTATCCGGCCGCCTGTTATCCGATATCACTCGGGCCCTGCCTTCACTGCCAGTAATTATTGAAAACGATGGTGCACGGGTATCAGTGACCTGCGGTAGTTCGAAGTTCGTTCTGCTCACGCTTCCTGTTCAGGATTACCCCTCGTTACCGGATATGCCAACGGTGACGGGAAAGGTTGAAGGAGCGGCGTTCACCTCCGTGGTCCAACAGGTGACCGTGGCCGCTGGCCGCGATGACACCTTGCCCGCCTTGACAGGTATCCGCATGGAGATCGAAGGGGATCGTCTCCTTCTAGCCGCGACAGATCGTTACCGGTTGGCGGTGGGAGAGGTGACCTGGCAGCCAGAAGGTCCCGCGGTGTCAGCAACAGCGTTGATTCCGGCACGCACTTTGGCGGAGACAGCTCGGGCGATGGCCGGTGCGGAGCATGTGGAGATTGCGTTCAGTGCCCGGGAGGGCGCCGTGGAATCACTGGTGGGTTTCGCCGGCGATGGCCGTCGAACAACTACACGGCTGATTGATGGTGAGTTTCCCAAGTACAAGGCACTGTTTCCCGACACCACAGAAACCAC
>DPWC01000103.1:5207-7601 GCA_003529305.1 Actinomycetota bacterium | reverse complement strand
ATTCGCCTGAACTTCTCCACTAAAGGTGTACTCCTTGAGGCCGGTACCGGCGATGAGGCACAAGCGGTGGAATCCCTCGAAGCCGAAGTCAATGGCCCAGACATCACCATTGCTTTTAATCCTCAGTACCTAGTGGACGGTTTAGGCGCCGTTCCCGGGGAAAGCGTGACCATCTCGTTCATTGAGGCACGCAAACCGGCGGTCATTACGGCGGCTGGTGAATCAACTACCGGTTCAACATCGACTTATCGCTATTTGTTGATGCCTGTGCGAATGGCAGGCTGATTCGCCTGCACATCAGTTCGGTTCATCTCCACAACTTCCGCACCTATGGCGAAGCGGCAATCGAACTAGGTCCCGGCGTGGTTCTGTTCGTTGGCCCCAACGGAACTGGCAAGACGAATTTGGTGGAGTCGTTGGTCTACTTGTCCTCTCTGGCTAGCCATCGCGTCTCGGCGGACGCCTCATTGGTGCGTGAAGGGGAACCAGAGGCCGATATTGGCTGCTCGGTCACTGCAGATAGTCGAACCGTGGACATCAACATCACTATCACTGCCAGTGGCAGCAATAGTGGCCGATACAACGGTCACCCAGTGCCTCGACTTCGTGACCTTCTCGGTGTGTTACGACTGGTGGTTTTTGCCCCAGAGGACATAGACATCATTCGACGCGATCCTGGCGATCGCCGCCGATTTCTCGATGACCTGTTGCTGCAACTCCAGCCTGGATCTGCGCATACCCGCAGTGATTACGACCGCGTCGTGAAGCAGCGCAACTCATTACTGAAATCACTTCGTGGGCAGGTTCTGCCCGATACACACAGTGAGACCTTGCAGGCGTGGAATGAACAATTGGTCTCTACTGGATCGGCGATCATCAACGAGCGTCGTCAACTCATCGAGGCACTTTCTGGCCATGTGGCGGCGGCTTACGAGCGGCTGGCGCAAGTTCGAGCCACCGTTGAGGTGTCGTATCGCTCCACCATCGATGACTTCTCTGAGGACGCCCGCAGTACGGAGGAGGCATTCACCCTGGCTCTAGAGGCGGCAGAATCCAAGGAGTTGGAGCGCGGGATGACCATGATCGGCCCGCACCGCGATGATGTGGTGATCGCGTTGAATGGGATGCCGGCCCGCGAGACCGCCAGCCAAGGCGAATGTTGGTCATTGGCACTTGCCTTGCGTCTTGGCGCATTTGCGTTGTTGCGCGACGATGCCCGTGGTGGAGGAGATCCGGTACTGGTACTGGACGATGTCTTCGCGCAACTTGACGAGAACCGACGATCACAGCTGGCCAAGGAAATTGACGGTGTCGAACAGGTTCTCATCACGGCAGCGGTCGAACAGGATGTTCCGCGGGCGTTGGATGGGCGCCGGTTCACCGTTCAACCTGGGGTTGTAATGGAGGTGGTGTCGTGATGATGGCTGAAGACCCATCGGCGTCACCAGCACAGGATGCTTCATCACCAGAATCAGTGGACCTTCCCGCCTGGTCGTTGGCGCGCGCGAGAGCCAACTCTCCGCAACCACCGAAGCGGCGATCGTGGTCTCGTTGGCGCCGCAACACAAGCAGCATGGATCTCGCGATGTCTGGGCCGTCACCGGATGATCGCGATCCACAACCCTTAAGCGAACTGTTGCGCGGGGTGACAACGCAACAGGCTTGGTCGGAACGGTTGTCCATTGGCAGTATTGCGGCACAGTGGACCGCGATTGCTGGTCCCGATCTCGCGGCACATTGTCAGCCGGAATCGTTTGACAACGGCGAGCTGGTCATCAGCGCAGATTCGACGGCGTGGGCAACGCAGGTGCGGTTGTTGGTCTCGGTTCTGCCAGCGCGACTCGATGACGAATTGGGAGCCGGTTCGGTGCGCAGTGTGGTGGTGCGTGGACCGGCTGGACCTCGGTGGCGGCGCGGCCCGCGGTCGGTACCTGGTCGCGGCCCCCGAGACACCTACGGCTGAGCGACAGCACTGCTGCCCGCTTGTTCGTCCGTGCGGCTCGAGGGTGCGGGATAGCTCCTCTCGATCGAGATGTGACGCATGGGGCCAAAGTGACCAAATTCGTTCGTGTGCGGCTGTGTGCCGGATCTTGGGGCAACTCCGTAGGTACCCACTGATCTTAGGGCTGCTGACGGCTGAACGCCGATTGTGGGCCTCTGATGATGGTGTGACCTACCCAAACACTAGAATTGTCAGAGGCATTGCGCGTTCTCCCGCACTGCCAGGGCGCCATCTCGTCACCTCCGCCGGAAGGACTTCTTCGTGTCTTATGACGCCAGTGCCATTCAGGTCCTCGAGGGTCTGGATGCCGTCCGCAAGCGCCCGGGCATGTACATCGGATCGACGGGTGAACGAGGCCTGCACCACTTGGTCTACGAAGTTGTCGACAACTC
>DPWC01000103.1:0-4945 GCA_003529305.1 Actinomycetota bacterium | reverse complement strand
GTTGTCGACAACTCTGTCGATGAGGCCCTTGCGGGTCACTGCACGCGGATCGACATCACCTTGCTGGCCGATGGCGGCGTTCGCGTTCGCGACAACGGTCGCGGCATTCCCGTCGACATTGTCGAGACGGAGGGAAAGCCCGCTGTTGAAGTGGTGCTGACCGTTCTGCACGCTGGCGGAAAATTTGGTGGCGGTGGATACGCCGTCTCTGGTGGTTTGCACGGTGTGGGTGTCTCGGTCGTTAACGCGTTGTCAACATCATTGGATGTCGAAGTCAAGCGTGAAGGTTCGGTGTGGACGCAGACTTATCACCGCGGTGTACCCACCGCGGCACTTGCCAAGGGTGGGGCCACCGACGACACCGGAACAACCGTGACCTTCTGGGCGGACCCAGACATCTTCGAGACAACGCACTTCGACTTTGACATTCTGGCGCGGCGTTTTCAGGAAATGGCCTTTCTCAACAAGGGTTTGATCCTTGCCCTGACGGATGAACGGCCCGGCCGTGAGGATGCCGACGGCAATCCCACGGCGATGACCTGGCAGTACGACGGAGGCCTTGTCGACTTCGTCAAGCACATCAACTCCACGAAGGGCACCGCCCATCCTTCGGTGCTGTCCTACGAGACCGAAGACACCAAGCGACACATCAGTGTGGAAGTCGCCATGCAGTGGAACGGCGGTTTCAACGAGTCGGTGTACACCTTCGCCAACACGATCAATACCCATGAGGGTGGCACCCACGAAGAAGGATTCCGCGCCGCGCTGACCTCGCTGGTCAATCGCTTCGGCCGCGACTGGAACCTCTTGAAAGAAAAAGACACCAACCTCACCGGCGATGATGTGCGAGAAGGCCTCACGGCGATTGTTAGCGTCAAACTCAGTGAGCCTCAATTCGAGGGGCAGACCAAGACCAAGCTGGGCAACACTGAGGCGAAATCCTTCGTCCAGAAGGTGACCAATGAGCGCTTAGGCGAATGGTTCGAACAAAACCCCGCCGAAGGCCGTGACATCGTGCGTAAAGCCATTGCTGCGGCTACCGCACGCGTGGCGGCGCGCAAGGCGCGCGATCTTGCTCGCGGCCGCAAGGGCCTGCTGGAGTCCGGAGGGCTGCCGGGCAAGCTCAGTGACTGTCAATCCACCAATCCCGAAGAGTGTGAGCTCTACATCGTGGAGGGTGACAGCGCCGGCGGCTCCGCCAAAGGTGGACGCGATTCCCGATTCCAGGCGATCCTGCCGATTCGCGGCAAGATCTTGAATGTCGAAAAGGCTCGCATCGATCGAGTGCTGCAGAACAACGAGGTTCAAGCACTTATCCAAGCCCTCGGAACAGGCATCGGGGACGACTTTGACAAGGACAAGCTGCGTTACAACAAGGTCATTCTTATGGCGGATGCCGATGTTGACGGACAGCACATTCGAACCCTGCTGCTGACGCTGCTCTATCGGTTTATGCCCAAGTTGATTTCCGAGGGACATGTGTATTTGGCTCAACCACCGCTGTACAAGCTGAAGTGGTCGGGTCGTGGTGATGTGGAGTACGCCTACAGCGATCGCGAGCGTGACGCGATGATCGAGGCCGGGATTGCCGGTGGGCGCAAACTGCCGAAAGAAGACGGTATCCAGCGCTTCAAGGGTCTGGGTGAGATGCCGGCGAAGGAGTTGTGGGACACCACCATGGATCCGGCGCAGCGCGTGCTGCTGCAAGTTGGCCTGGAAGAAGCTGAGCAGTACGCCGCGGACGAACTCTTCAGTGTGCTCATGGGTGAGGATGTTGAAGCTCGCCGATCGTTCATTCAGCGCAATGCCAAGGATGTCCGTTTCCTCGATATCTAGACCACTGACGAGTTTTACGCCCCCACCGAATCGTCATCGACCCGCGAAGCACCGAGAGGAAGAGCCGTGACCGAGATCCCGACTGAGGCTGCTGCCGAAGGGACCGACCATGACGGCACTCGTATCGAGCCGGTCGATCTGCAAGGTGAGATGCAGCGGTCGTATCTGGACTATGCGATGTCGGTCATCGTCGGTCGCGCGCTACCGGATGTGCGCGACGGCCTGAAGCCGGTGCACCGCCGAGTGCTGTACGCGATGTTCGATGGCGGCTACCGCCCGGATCGCGGGTATTCGAAGTGCTCTCGCGTTGTCGGCGATGTGATGGGCCAGTACCACCCGCATGGTGACAGCGCTATCTATGACGCACTGGTGCGCCTGGCACAACCATGGTCACTGCGGTACCCGTTGGTGGATGGCAACGGCAACTTTGGTTCACCCGGCAACGACCCCGCTGCTGCCATGCGATACACCGAATGTCGGCTGGCGCCGTTGGCCATGGAGGCCATGCGCGACATTGACGAGGACACCGTTGACTTCTCGCCCAACTATGACGGCCGCGCTCAGGAGCCGGATGTTCTGCCCAGTCGCTTCCCGAACCTGCTGGTCAATGGTTCGTCCGGTATCGCGGTGGGAATGGCAACGAACATCCCGCCGCACAACTTGCGTGAAGTAGCCGAGGGTGTGCAGTGGGCGCTACAGAACCCGGAAGCCACCAGCGAGGAACTACTGGAGGCATTGCTGGAGCGGGTGAAGGGACCTGACTTCCCGACTCGTGGCTTGATCGTTGGTCGCGCTGGTATCGAAGATGCGTACCGCACGGGCCGTGGCTCGATCACCATGCGCGCAGTAGTGGAAGTCGAG
Source organism: Actinomycetota bacterium (assembly GCA_003529305.1). GTDB lineage: Bacteria > Actinomycetota > Actinomycetes > UBA12327 > UBA12327 > UBA12327. The sequence continues at coordinate 2,248 of DPWC01000103.1, read as the reverse complement.
GAGATCAACAACCGGACTTGCTTGGTGGTCAGCGAACTGCCGTACCAGGTCAACCCCGACAACTTGGCTCTCAAGATTGCCGACTTGGTCAAGGATGGCCGAGTCGGTGGCATTGCCGATGTGCGCGACGAGGGTAACGAGCGACTCGGCCAGCGTTTGGTGATTGTGCTCAAGCGCGATGCAGTCGCCAAGGTGGTGTTGAACAACCTCTACAAGCACACCCAGCTTCAGGACACCTTCGGTGCGAACATGCTGGCGCTTGTTGACGGGGTACCCCGCACACTGCGGCTGGATGAGTTCGTCAGCCACTACATCGTTCACCAGATCGAAGTCATTGTTCGGCGTACGCAATTCCGGCTGCGCAAGAAGGAAGAGCGCGCTCACATTCTGCGTGGTTACCTCAAGGCCCTCGATGCCCTCGACGAGGTCATCGCGCTGATTCGTGCGAGCGAGACGGTGGATGCTGCACGGTCGGGCCTGATGGAGTTGCTGGGTATTGATGAAGTGCAGGCCACTGCCATTTTGGACATGCAGCTGCGTCGTCTTGCTGCCCTGGAGCGCCAGAAGATCATTGACGAGGCGGCAGAGATTGAGCGGGAGATTGCTGAACTGAATGCGATCTTGGCCAGCGAGGCACGACAGCGCGAGATTGTCAGTGAGGAACTAGCCGAGGTCGTCGAGCGCTATGGCGACGAGCGCCGAACGGCGTTCGTTGCTGCCGAAGGAGAGATGCGGGCAGAGGATCTCATCGCGGAAGAAGATGTGGTGGTCACGATCACCCGCGGTGGTTATGCCAAGCGGACCAAGGTGGATCTCTACCGTTCGCAGAAGCGCGGTGGCAAGGGCGTGCGCGGTGCGGCGTTGCGCCAAGACGACATCGTTGAACACTTCTTCACGACCACGACCCACCACTGGCTGTTGTTCTTCACTAACCGTGGCCGGGTGTATCGAGCCAAGGCCTACGAACTGCCGGAGGCGGGTCGTGATGCCCGTGGTCAGCATGTCGCCAACTTGTTGGAGTTCCAACCGGACGAGACCATCGCGCAGGTGTTGGACCTGCGCGACTACGACCAAGCGCCGTACCTCGTGCTGGCAACAGCCGGCGGCGCAGTGAAGAAGACCAAGCTGGGCGAGTACGACTCCAATCGTTCTCGTGGCTTGATTGCAATCAACTTGCGCGACAACGATGAAGTCATCGGTGCTGAGCTGGTCTCCTCCGATGATGATGTTCTCTTGGTATCGCGCAAGGGAATGTCGGTGCGATTCACCGCCGATGACAAGCAGCTGCGCCCCATGGGTCGGGCAACTTCCGGCGTCACCGGAATGAAGTTCCGCAGTGGCGACTCGTTGTTGTCGATGTCAGTTGTACGCGACGATGCGTTTGTCTTCACCGTGACCGATGGCGGATTCGCCAAGCGCACACCCGTCGAGCAGTACCGCGTACAGAACCGCTCGGGCTTGGGTATCAAGGCGATGAAGCTGGTGGATGAGCGCGGGGCATTAGTGGGCGCGCTCGTGGTTGATTCCGATGATGAGGTACTAGCCGTGACCGCCTCGGGCGGTGTGATTCGCAGTCGAGTCGGCGAGGTCAATCCGACTGGTCGCGACACCATGGGCGTGAAGTACATGAATCTGGCGGACGGCGACCGCGTCCTCGGTATCGCCCGTAACGCAGATGCTGACGGCGAGGACGATGACGCGCAGCAGGTGGCTGACGGTGAACAGGCCGACACCACTACCGGCGTGGATGCCAGCGAGGTCAGCTCGCAAGGCTGAGGATTCACTCGTGAGCGTGGAGTCGTCGGGAGCTACACCCGGACCTGTGCGGCTTCGCCGTATTGATCCGTGGTCAGTGGCGACATCGGCTTTCGTGCTGGGCCTAGCCTTGGCCGTCGCATTCGTGATCGCGGTGGCGCTGTTGTGGATCAGCTTGCGCGCGGCCGGCGTCTTTGACTCCGTTGGCAACACCCTGACGGATGTTCTCGGTGGCAATTGGGATCCTGCAACGGTGCTGGGTTTTCCTGCCGTCATGGTGGGCTCGGTGCTCATTGCACTCACGCAGGTCATCTTGACAACCGCCTATGCCACATTGCTAGCGGTGCTGTACAACGCGACAGCCGGAGCGGTCAGCGGAGTTCGCGTCACACTGTCTGAGGACTGACTCCGCGACACTGAAGCCCGTGGGATAGATTTCGCCATCCTTAGGGCCTATAGCTCAGACGGTTAGAGCAGTGGACTCATAATCCAT